>JBFOLS010000033.1:0-4573 GCA_040830225.1 Leisingera sp. | reverse complement strand
GGGCAATTCTGGATCGGAACACCCGCGGCGCACCTGCTGCCATGGGCCGGCCCGCACGGGCTTGCCCTGCTGACGCTTTCCGCCTTTCTGCCGCTGACCTTTTTGCGGCGAAACCTTGCGGTTGCCCTTGTGCCGCCGGGGCTGGCCGCGGCCGCGGTGTTTGCGCTGCCTGCACCGCCGGAAGCCGGGCAAAGCGGCAAGACGGTGCGAATCGTCCAGCCAAACGCGCCGCAGGACCTCAAATGGCACCCGGATCACCGCTGGGAATTTGTCCGCCGTGCTGCTGCATATTCGGCTGAGGCTCCGGAACCGGATCTGATCGTCTGGCCCGAGACAACGGTGCCGCAGCTGATGAATTACGCGGACGGAACCCTGCGCCAGATTTCGGAAAGCGCGGGCGGGGTGCCCGTGCTTCTGGGGATCCAGCGGGAGCAGGCAGGGGCCTATTACAATTCCGCCGTGTTGCTGGATACGGCGGGCCAGGCCGTTGCCACTTATGACAAGGCCCACCTGGTGCCGTTTGGCGAATATGTGCCCTTTGGCGATTTCATGGCCCGCTTCGGGATCTCCGGTTTTGCTTCGCAGGCAGGCGCGGGATATGCCGCCGGGCCGGGGGCGCAAGTGATGGATTTGCCCATTGGAACGGCGCTGCCGCTGATCTGCTATGAGGCTGTTTTTCCACAGGATGTGAACGCAGCAGTACCCCGGCCGCAAATGCTTGTGCAGATCACCAATGATGCGTGGTTCGGCACTCGTTCCGGTCCCTACCAGCATCTGGTGCAAGCGCAAATGCGGGCGCTGGAGCAGGGCCTGCCGATGATCCGTGCCGCCAATACCGGTGTATCAGCGATGATTGCGCCGGACGGACAGTTGCTGGACAGCCTTCCGCTGGGCGAGGCAGGCTTCATCGATGCAGAGTTGCCCGCACCGCTGCCGCCGACGCTTTACAGCCGCACCGGGGACTGGCCGGTGTTCCTGCTGTGCCTTTTCGGCGCAAGTGCAGCAGCTCTGAGCAGCCGGGCTCTTGCACGGCGGTCATAGCTGCTTAACTTTAGCCGAATATAGATTGACCGGCGCGTCTGCGCCGCGTAATGCGGCTTGATACCTGCCACAACGGCTTCCTGGCGTGGCAGGCTAAACCCTAATGGAGCACATCTCACATGACCCGTTTGAACTACACTTTCACTTCGGAATCGGTTTCCGAAGGCCACCCGGACAAGGTCTGCGACCGCATTTCCGACGCGGTCCTGGACGCGTTCCTGGCGGAAGAACCTGAAGCGCGTGTGGCAGCCGAGACCTTTGCCACCACGAACCGTGTCGTCATCGGCGGTGAGGTGGGCCTCTCCGATCAGGACAAGCTGCACGACTACATGGGCAAGATCGACGAGATCACCCGTGCCTGCATCAAGGATATCGGCTACGAGCAGGACAAGTTCCACCATGAGACTGTGGAAGTGACCAACCTGCTGCACGAGCAGTCGGCACATATCGCGCAGGGTGTGGATGCTGCTGCGGACAAGGATGAGGGCGCCGGCGACCAGGGCATCATGTTCGGTTATGCCACCACCGAGACTCCCGCGCTGATGCCGGCGCCGATCCAGTATTCCCATGCAATCCTGCGCCGCCTGGCAGAGGTGCGTAAGAACGGCACCGAGCCTGCGCTTGGCCCGGACGCGAAATCGCAGCTGTCGGTGATCTATGAAGGCGGAAAGCCGGTGGGTGTCAGCTCGCTGGTGCTGTCGACCCAGCATCTGGACGAGAGCCTGACCTCTGCTGATATCCGCGCGATTGTGGAACCCTACATCCGAGAAACCCTGCCCGAAGGCTGGCTGTCGGATGCCACTGAATGGCATGTGAATCCGACCGGAAAATTCGTGATCGGCGGCCCGGACGGCGATGCGGGCCTCACTGGCCGCAAGATCATCGTGGATACCTATGGCGGCGCAGCCCCGCATGGCGGCGGCGCGTTCTCGGGTAAGGACCCGACCAAGGTGGACCGCTCGGCTGCCTATGCCGCCCGCTACCTCGCCAAGAATGTTGTGGCTGCCGGCATGGCTGAGCGCTGCACCATCCAGCTATCTTATGCGATTGGCGTCTCCAAGCCACTGTCGATCTATGCTGACACTCACGGCACCGGTGAGGTCGCACCGGCTGCGATCGAGAAAGCCATTGATCAGGTTATGGATCTGACCCCGCGCGGCATCCGCCAGCATCTGGGCCTGAACAGGCCGATCTACCAGCGCACCGCGGCTTACGGCCACTTCGGCCGCGACCCGGAAGCCGACGGCGGCTTCAGCTGGGAGCGCACGGATCTGGCTGAGGCGTTGAAGAAAGCGGTCTGAAGCAGGAATTTGCAAACAAGAGGGCGGGCTGCACAGCCCGCTCTTTTTTTGTCCAATGGGTCGCACCTGTCCGTTTCAGAGCCTTCACTGAATGCGCCTTTTTCCTAGGGCGGGCGCTGTGCAGGCGCACGGCTGTCCGGGCAATGTTCCGGCCTGTTTTAGCTGGAGCAGGCAGGCAGGCTGCGTCATAGTGTTTTGGTGATGCTGATTGCTGCCGGAACCCTGATGCTGCGATTGTTACCTGTTTGCCTTTGCCTGTTCCTGCCCCTGGCTGCGGTGGCGAAGGAAGCCCTGCCGCAAAAGTTCAGCCTGCAAGGCGGGACACTCGTCTATGACACGGAAACTGATGTGGAGGGCGAAGCGGCCGAGATTTCCAATGAGGACATTGATAGGCTGCGGGATATTCTGAAAAAGACACCCGGCATTTCGGAACTGCAGCTCAACAGTACCGGGGGCAGTGTTTATGCCGGGGAGGAGATTGCCGGGCTGGTGCTGGAGTACGGGCTGGATACGTCCATTGACGGTGACTGTATCAGCGCCTGTGTCGATGTGTTTCTGGCAGGCAGCCGCCGGCGGATGACACTTGGATCCCGTATCGGCTTTCATCAGCGCAGCTGGCCGGCGCCGGCGGTGCACAAGTATTACCGAAGCGAACGGAAAGCGCAGCGCTGGGCAACGCCGTTTGAATTCGGATCTTGGATCTATGTGGATACCCAGCGGGAGATACACGACCACCTGAGCTACATGGTGTCGCGCGGTGTAGATCCGGGGTTCGCCATTGAAACATTGCGCACCGAGCCCGGCAGTGAATGGTTTCCAAGCCGCCTGCGGCTGATCGCGGCGGGCGTTCTGCGGGAGGTTCTGCCGGGCCAGAAGCCCTAGCCGGCTTGACCCTGAGGCCAGCTTGCGGCAGAGGAGCGGCCAGTCCTTTGAAGATGCCCTGAACAGGAGGCCAGACGCATGTCCGGCGACCAGAAGCCCCGCGAAGACCAATCTGCGGAGACCCAGCCCGCGGCCAGCAATACGGCCGAGAAACACGCCAGCGGAGCGCCTTGGCGCAACTTCTATGGCCGTTTCAAGGGCAAGACGCTGAAGGACAGCCAAAAGCGCTACCTGGACGAGGACCTGGCTTCCCTCAGCCCTGGCGCCGTTGGCTGGGAAGAGAACCCGGACCGCACTACGCTGGATCTGGCGGCGCTGTTTGGCGGCAAGGAAGTCTGGCTGGAGGTTGGTTTTGGCGGCGGCGAGCATCTGGTGCATCAAGCTGTCAGCAACCCGGATGTTGGCATCATTGGTGCCGAGCCCTTCATCAACGGTGTAGCGATGCTGCTGGGCAAGATCCGCAATGCGGGCGTGGACAATATCGCCGTGCACCCCGGTGATGCCCGGGATCTGATGGATGTGCTGCCCGAAGCTTCGCTCTCCCGCGCCTTTCTGCTTTACCCCGATCCCTGGCCCAAGGCCCGGCATCACCGCCGCCGCTTTGTGACCCAGGAACATCTCGAGCCGTTGGCCCGCTGCCTGAAGCCCGGTGCGATTTTCCGGGTGGCTACCGATATTCCCGACTACGTGCGCCAAACCATGGAGGAGGTGCCCAAGGCAGGCTTCGAATGGCTGGCGGAACGCCCTCAGGACTGGCGTGAGCCGTGGGAGGACTGGATTTCCACCCGCTATGAGCAGAAGGCCCTGCGTGAAGGCCGCACGCCGCATTACATGACCTTTCGCCGTCTGGGTTGAAGCAGACCCGGGGAAATGCGCTGGACCGTTCACGGGCAATCCGTTACCGATAGCGCAAACGAACAGACGAACGACCGACAGACGAAGGAAGACCCATGTCCGGACACGGCACGCCCATCCCGATGACCTCGCACCGCTGCGGCCCGCTGACCGGCACCGCCGAGGTACCTGGCGACAAGTCGATTTCGCATCGCTCGTTGATTCTGGGCGCGCTGTCCGTGGGCGAGACCAAGATCTCGGGCCTTTTGGAAGGCGAGGATGTGCTGGATACCGCCAAAGCGATGCAGGCTTTCGGTGCTGAGGTGGTGAATCACGGCGGGGGGAATTGGGCGGGGTTCGTGGTGGGTGGTTGCGGCTTTGCCGGGCCGGGGAATGTTATCGGGTGCGGCAACCCCGGGACCGGGGTGCGGCGGATCCTGGGGGGAAAGGCGACCCTTCCGCTAACCGCGCCCTTCACCGGTGCTTCTTCGCTGAAAAAACGCCCCCCGGGACGG
>JBFOLS010000032.1:0-5535 GCA_040830225.1 Leisingera sp. | reverse complement strand
GCTTTGCCCGCCAGGTGGCGAACCGGGTGATCTTCATGGATGCCGGCCAGATCGTCGAGCAGAACGAGCCGGAGGAGTTCTTCAACAACCCCAAGAGCGACCGCACCAAGCTGTTCCTCAGCCAGATCCTGGGGCACTGAAGGCCGCAATACTTTCAATCGGAAAGGCCGGGCAAAACGCCCGGCCTTTTTCGTTCAGGAGTAGCTGGCGAAAACCTCGGTGCTGCCGTCCGCCAGGATCAGCAATGTGTCGAAGGGCTCGCGTTCAATTCCCATTTCCATGCCGGGTGAGCCGATCGGCATCCCGGGAACGGTCAGCCCGAGCGCTTCCGGTTTCTCAGCCAGCAGCCGCAGGATGTCTTTTGCCGGGACATGCCCCTCGATCACATAGGGTCCGGCCAGCGCGGTGTGGCAGGACGCCAGATCACCGGTGATGCCCAGCCGTTCTTTCATGCTCCACAGCTGCGCGTCAGGGAGGTTCTGCACCTCTGTTTCCAGCCCGGCAGCGGCCAGATGCTCCGCCCATGCCGTGCAGCAGCCGCAACTGGGGGATTTCATGATCCGGATCCTGTCCTCTGACGCGGCAAAAGCCGGGAAAGCGGCGAGGGGAAGGGAAGCTGCGGCCAGCAGCAGGGAACGGCGGTGCATGGTTTCTCTCCAGTCCTGACAGGCGTTTGCCGGCTGAATTCCTAGGCACGCCTGCACAGGGAGACCAGAGGCCTCCCGCGCAGGATGCGCTGTCTTGCCGCAGGTGCTATTCGCCCAGAAGCTCCCGCGGGACTGCAAAGTCCACGGGCTTGCCGCTGCTCCAGGCAAGATCCCTCCAGCTGCTGATGTCGAATTCCGCCACCAGGGTCGCACCGGTGGGGTAATCGTCGAACCGGGAATGATCCGGGGGGCTGGACACGATGGAATGGGCAAAGGCGGCAATGCCGGGATTGTGACCGATCAGCATGACGCTGGGATGCTCGGCCTCGCTCAGAACTTTGAACATCATGTCCGAATTGGCGTGGTACAGCCGCTCGGTAAAGGCGGCGGGCGCCTCCAGCCCCATCAGCTCCCAGGTTTCGCGGGTGCGCTGAGAGGAGGAAGAAATAACCTGATCAGGCAAGTAGCCGCATTCGCGCAGCCAGGCGGAAATTGCCGGAGCGGAACGGCGCCCCCGCTTGTTCAGCGGGCGGGCGTGGTCGCTTGGCACATTGGTGTCCCAGGCGGATTTGGCATGGCGGGTCAGGATCAGGGTACAGGTCATCGCGGATGAAAATGCCTCATGTGGTGTCCGGTTTGTTCAGGGTCCCGGCCGGCGTTGCGGCTAAGCGGGCAAGCCCGCCGGGCGAGGCAGCCGCCGGACATGCAGCCGGCGCCTGCGCTGGTATCAAGGTAATCATGGCAGGCCGCCAGATCGTAGGGGCCTCCGTCTGCCAGCGCCGACACTGGGCAGCTGCTGAGGCAGGGACGGGAGGGGCAGCTTTCGCAGGGTGACTCTGCCAAAGGCGGAGGGGGAATGTCAAATTCCTGTTTGAAATGAAGAGCTCCCCGCAAGGAAATCAGCATGCCGGCGCGATCATGCACCATCATCTGTGACGGTGATGTGAAAAAACGCCCCGAGGCCAGCGCCCAGTTGATGAAAGGCGTATAGGGCGGGCCGGTGAAAGGGAAAGAGGCACTGCCGCCCAGATCATCAGCCAGGGCGCCGACCACCCGCTTGGACCAGCGGTCGACAGGATCGGAACGGCTATCTAGGTGCTCGGGGCTTTGGGTGAAGACCGGCCAGAAGGCCCCGGCCGTGCCCAGGAGAATCAACGTGCCGTCCTGCAGGGCCTGCACCGGCTGGTGGCGCGGATGCAGGGCGGCATAGACCATCAGTCCGGCGGCCCCGGCTGCGGCCTCTATTGCGGCATAAGACAGGGCGGCTTCAGGCGCGGAGGCAGGTGGTTCGGTCAGGGTCATAAGCGGCGTCCGGGAAGGTGGCTTTGAGGCGAGCCTAACAGCGGCCCCCTGTGCCGCAGAGTGCAAAAACGTCCCGCCAATGCCTGCCGGCGTCTTCCTGCCGGCGCGTTACCGGCGCCGGAACGGCAGCAGCAGGCTCCAGCCCAGCCGGGCCGGCCGGTTGTCCTGCCATTGCAGCCCGACGGTCATGCCCGCGTGGCCGCCGTCCGGATGAGCCTTGTAGGTCCCGAATATCCGGTCCCAGACCGAGAGGGCAAAGCCGAAGTTGCTGTCATGCTCCGCGCGCCGGACAGAGTGGTGCACCCGGTGCATGTCCGGTGTCACCAGCAGCAGCCGCAGCACCGCATCTGCGGCGGGCGGCAGCCGCAGATTGGAGTGGTTGAACAACGCAGTGCCATTCAGCAGTATCTCAAACAGAACCACCGCCAGGGCCGAGGGCCCAAGCAAGTAAACCAGCCCGATCTTCAGCAGCATCGAAAAGGCAATCTCGACGGGGTGAAACCGCACCGCGGTGGTCACATCCATGTCGCGGTCGGCGTGGTGCACCCGGTGCAGCCGCCACAGGAGCGGCACCTTATGGGTGATCAGATGCTGCAGCCAGATGGCAAAGTCCAGCACCAGAACCGCCAGCACCCCCTCTAGCCAAACCGGCCACTGGAGTGTATTCAGCAGCCCCCAGCCCTGTGCTGCCGCGTCCAGCGCCGCGCCGACAGCCAGCAGCGGCAGCCCCAGGGCCAGCGCCCGCAAGGTCAGCGTGTTCAAGGCGGTGATCGACAGGTTTGTCAGCCAGCGCTGCCTGCGGGGCAGGGTTCTCACCCGCCGCGGCGCCCTGGCTTCGGCGGCGGCAAACAGCGCAAAGAGGCCCAGGAAAAAACCCAGGCGGATCAAGCTTTCATGTTCCATGGATGCAGCGATGCGCAAATAGGGGCAAAAAGCAAGCGCGCCCCTGCAACCGCAGCTTCTTTCTGGTCCGAAATACTCCGGGGTGAATTGGCCCGGCGGGCCAAGAGGGGCAGCGCCCCCCCTCCCGAGCAGGGCTTCAGGCGCGGATCATCGAGCCGGCACCGTGGTCGGTGAACAGTTCCAGCAGCACCGAATTCTGCACCCGCCCGTCGACGATGGTGCAGGCGCGCACGCCGTTGCGGACCGCGTCCAGCGCGGTTTCGGTCTTGGGGATCATGCCGCCGGCGATCACACCGCTGGCGGTCATCTCCTCGACGTCTGCGGCTTTCAGTTCGGTCAGCACCTCGCCTTCGCCGTTTTTGACGCCAGCCACATCGGTCAGCAGCAGCAGCCGGTCGGCTTCCAGCGATTTGGCGATGGCGCCCGCCGCGGTGTCGCCGTTGATGTTGAATGTCTCGCCAGCCCGGCCCGCACCGATCGGTGCAATCACCGGGATCATGTCCCTTTCGAACAACCCGTAAAGGACCTTGGGGTCCATTTCGGACGGGGCGCCGACAAAGCCCAGATCCGGGTTTGCCTGGTCGCAGGTAATGAGGTTGGCATCCTTGCCTGACAGTCCCACCGCACGGCCGCCCTGGCGGTTGATCGCCTGCACGATGCGCTTGTTGACGACACCGGACAGCACCATTTCCACCACTTCCATGGTGGCAGCATCTGTGACCCGCTTTCCGTTCACGAATTCAGACTGGATCTGCAGCTTTTCCAGCATGGCGTTGATCATCGGCCCGCCGCCATGCACGATCACCGGGTTCACCCCGACCTGCCGCATCAGAACGATGTCGCGCGCAAAGGTGTCCATCGCCTCGTCGCTGCCCATGGCGTGGCCGCCGAGCTTGATGACGACAATCGCCCCGTCATAGCGCTGCATGTAGGGCAGGGCGCTGGAGAGGGTTTCGGCAGTGGCAATCCAATCGCGGTTCATGTTCTGTTTCTTCATCGCTGTCATCATCCCTTTGAAGGTTTGGTTTAGGCGGTTCTTGCCCCGGTGCCAAGGGCAGCCATTGCGGATGCCGCTGCCGGTGCTAGGTTTGGGGCCGCTGCCCACCTCATGAGGATTGCCAGATGCGCAAGAAAACCCTGCTGCTGACCGGAGCCAGCCGCGGTATCGGCCACGCCACCGTGCGCCGCTTCAATGCCGAGGGCTGGCGGGTGATCACCTGCTCGCGCCAGCCCTTCCCGCAGGAATGCCCCTGGGGCGGCGGCGAGGAGAACCATGTGCAGCTCGACCTGTCGGACCCGTCGGACACGATCAATGCGGTGGGGCAGATCCAGGAGCGGCTTGAGGGCCGCCTGGATGCGCTGGTCAACAATGCGGGCATATCCCCGAAAGGGCCGAATGGCGAGCGGCTCAGCACGCTGGACACCGATCTGATGGACTGGGGCAAGGTGTTCCACGTGAACTTCTTTGCTTCGGTGGTGCTGGCGCGCGGGCTGAAGGATGAACTGGCAGCGGCCAAGGGGTCGGTGGTCAATGTGACCTCGATTGCGGGCAGCCGGGTTCATCCCTTTGCGGGGGCCGCCTATGCCACTTCAAAGGCGGCGCTGGCGGCGCTGACGCGGGAGATGGCGCATGATTTCGGTCCGCTTGGCGTGCGGGTGAATGCCATTGCGCCGGGCGAGGTCGAGACCTCAATCCTGTCGCCCGGCACCGAAAAGATTGTCGAGAAACTGCCGATGCAGCGGCTGGGCCAGCCCGAGGAGGTGGCCTCGGCGATCTATTTCCTGTGCTCGGAGGGCAGTTCCTACATCTCCGGCGCCGAGATCGAGGTGAACGGGGCGCAGCACGTCTAGAAGCTAGGATAATGGCTGCGCGGCGCCTCAATGGACGCAAAAGACGCCGCGCAGCTGCCGGCTCTGCCAAAGACGGGACAGAGCCGGGAGGCGGCACGCGCTGCGGTTCCTTTGCCGATAAAGGGCTTCCTCAGGACAGCGGGAAGTCTTCAGCCGGTTCCGGAGACGCAAATCCGCAATGCGTGCCTGATCAGATGCCCGCCGGTGAGGGATTGGCGGGCACCTGTTCGGGTGTCATGCCGGGCTGGATCAGGTGAGCGCGCGTTTCATCGCCGGTATGTTGCTGACCAGGAGAACGTCGAAGGCCAGCACGGCCAGCAGCGTGATGCCGACCAGCGGGAAGGCCAGCGAGGTGAACAGGCCAATCAGCAGTGCGCCCTTCCAGAACGGCAGGTCCGCAGGCACCGGCGGGGCGGCCAGGCGGGCGGCTCCGGCCGGGCGGCGCTTCAGCCACATAACCACGCCTGACAACGACACGAAGATCACCGCGAGGCAGAACACCACGTTCAGCACAAAGTTCCAGGTGCCCATCAGCCCCATGTGGAAGGGGATACCGACAGCCATGGATTTACCGGCCCAGGAGTAGTCCTCGAATTTCACGTCGGCGAGGATCTTGCCGGTGTGCTGGTCGATGTGGATGGTGCGGTCTATGAAGGGGTCGTCGGAGTCGCTGCTCATGCTGTCGCGGTTAATGGTCCAGACGCCTGTTTCGCCGCCGGGGTAGGCGAGGCGGAAGCGGCCTTCCATGCCCAGCATCCGGCCCAGGATCACCAGGCTGTCGCTGTTCACTGCGGTGCCTGCCGGGATGCCGTCGATGCCGGCATCAGAGCCG
>JBFOLS010000031.1:0-6685 GCA_040830225.1 Leisingera sp. | reverse complement strand
GCGGCGAGGCCGCGGTAGAGCTCTACCGTGTGAACACCGGGAATGCCGAAGACGCATGACACACCGCGTGCTTTGAGGCCGGCGACCAGCGCCTCGCCCACTGTTTGCTTGGTCATGCAACGCTCCGTTTCTTGCGGTTTGCGTGGGCCACGATGCGGTCGAGCGCAGTGGCAAATTTGCTGTCGTCAATGGTGAGGGCAACCCGCACCCAGTCGCGCAGGCTGTCGCCGAAGGCGGAGCCGGGCATGACGGAGACACCGTGATCCAGCAGGTCCCAGGCGTAGGCATCGCCGTCCATGCCGGTGGCGGCGACATGGACCAAGGCGAACATGCCCGCGTCAGGGCGGTGCACAATCAGACCGGTCTCACCGTGCAGCCGTTGCTCCAGCAAGGCGGCGCGGGCGGAGAAGCGGGAGGCCATGCCCGCGGCGACGGAGGAGCCTTCGCGCACAGCCTTTTCCGTCATATCCGCGATGAAGGGCTGGTTGCCGAACAGCATGGTCTCCGAGACTGGCAGCAGCGCGGTGCAGAAGTCTGCGGGGCCGACGCACCAGCCGCTGCGGAAGCCCGGCGCGGCATGCGACTTTGAGATTGAAGAGACGGCGATCACCCGGTCGGCCAGGGCGGGATCGGAGAGCGGGGAGACAAACTCCGCGCCTTCAAACACCAAGTGCTCATAGACTTCGTCGGAGATGATCCAGAGATCGTGCTTGATGGCGAGTTCACCGATTGCCCTCAGGTCCTCGGCGGTCAGGATGGCACCGGTCGGGTTGTGCGGAGTGGTGAGCAGGATGGCACGGCTGCGCGGGGTGACGTGCTCTGCAATATCGGCAGCTTTCATTCGGAAGCCGGCCTCAGGACGCAGCGGAACCGGAGCTGGTTCTGCGCCGGAGGCACGGATCACGCCCTCGTAGGTGGCGTACATCGGATCGCCCACCAGTACTTCGGTACCGGGTTCGGCCACGCCTTGCATAACGGCATAGAGCGAAGTCTGAGTGCCCGGGAAGCAGAGGATGTTCTCCGGAGTGAATTCGCGGCCGCGGCTGGCTGTATAGGATGCGGCCAGGGCAGCGCACAACCCTGCTTCGCCGCGGCCGTTGGAATAGCCTGTACGCCCGGATTGCAGCGCCTGCGCAGCTGCTTCGAGCAGTTCCTGCGGGGCGGGCACGTCGGGTTCGCCGATAGTCATCTCGACCAGGTCGGCGCCGTCCGATGCCCTTTGGCGCGCTTTCAGATGCACCTCCCATTTGCCGCCGCCCAGTCCAGCCAGCCGCTCGGTGATTGCTGTCAGCTTCATTAGTTTTCAGCCTCCTGCGTTAAGTTCAATCCAATGATGGCCGCAACGGATTGCCGACCGATTTCAGGCAGTTCCCCTGGCATGAAGGCATCGGGCAAAGCGCCGCCTTCCAGCCAGAGACCATCGATGACCGCGTTGCAGGCAATCGCCAGTTGCCGCAGCCGGGCCGGGGGCGCCGGTTGATCCGCCTCTTTCAGCGCAGCGTCAATCAGCCCTTCGAGCTGGTCGCGGAAATAAGCGTAGGTGCGCTCGTGCGTGGCTTTCATTTGCGGGTCGTTCTGCACCTTGTTGAGGAAGCTGGCCCAGAGAGCGATGGAGCGAGGATCGACCACCGGCGGCGTCAGCGAGGCGTCTACAAAGGCGCGCAGCTTGGCCAGTGCCGAGCCCTGGACGCCTTCTGCCGGGGCAAAGGTTTCGTCCGTCATCGCGTTCATATGGTGCTCGTAAGCGGCGGTGATCAATTCTTCCTTGGAGCTGAAGTAGTGGCGGATCAGCCCTTGGGTGACATCGGCGCGTTCGGCGATTTCCCGCACCGTGGCGCCGCGCACACCTTTTTCGGCCACCAGCTCGAGCGTGGCGAGAATCAGCGCTTCCTGCCGGGATTCGGCCGACTCGCGTTTGAATTTCTTACGCTCCTCGCTCACTTTAGTTCCTTTTTGTCCGGGCAGAGAAATTATACACTTGCATAATTACTGGGATCGCGGCTTACTGCAATCAGAAAATTGAGGGTCACGCAACAATGGACACAGCCGCAGCTGCCGCATCAGTTCAGGAACCGGAAACGCGCCGCGAGGCGATCCGGGTGGAGGATCTGCACAAGTCTTTTGGCAATCTGGAGGTGCTGAAAGGCGTGGATCTGACCGCCCATCAGGGCGATGTGGTGGCGATCATCGGCGGCTCGGGATCGGGCAAGTCGACTATGCTCCGCTGCATCAACTTTCTGGAGACGCCGAGCTCAGGCAAGATCGTGATCGGCGGCGAGGAAGTGGCGATGCGGGGCGATGGCAGCCCGGCCAATCAAAAGCAGATCGAACGTATCCGCACCAAGCTGGCGATGGTGTTTCAGCAGTTTAACCTGTGGACCCACCGGACGCTGCTGGAGAACGTGATCGAAGTGCCGGTGCACGTTCTGAAGGTGCCTAAAGCAGAGGCCGTTGAGCGCGCCCGCGAATTGCTGGAGCGGGTAGGGCTGGGCGGCAAGGAAGATACCTTTCCGGCCTATCTGTCCGGTGGCCAGCAGCAGCGGGCGGCGATTGCACGCGCATTGGCTGTTGACCCGTCGGCCATGCTGTTTGACGAGCCGACCTCGGCATTGGACCCCGAACTGGTGGGCGAAGTGCTGACGGTGATCCGCGATCTGGCGGCCGAGGGGCGCACCATGCTTCTGGTTACCCACGAAATGAAGTTCGCGCGCGAAGTCGCGAACCATGTTGTCTACCTTTACCAAGGCCGCATCGAAGAGCAGGGACCGCCTGCCGAGGTCTTTGGAAATCCGCAGTCAGAGCGGCTGAAGCAATTCCTGAGCTCGGTCGGCTGACATTTAACTACCCCAAAAAAATCAATAGGGAGAAGACTATGGGAATGAAATCACTGCTTGCCGCCGGGGTTGCCGCCGCAGCCCTGACAGCTGGTGCTGCCGCAGCTGAACAGGTCAAGATCGGTATCGCCGCCGAGCCTTACCCGCCGTTTTCCTCGCTCGACAGCTCGGGCAACTGGGTCGGCTGGGAGATCGAGGTGATCAATGCGGTCTGCGCTGCGGCAGAACTGGACTGCGTGATCACGCCGGTAGCCTGGGATGGCATCATCCCGTCGCTGACCGGCCAGCAGATCGACGCCATTATGGCCTCGATGTCGATCACCGAGGAGCGTCTGAAGACCATCGATTTCTCTGACGCCTATTACAACACCCCAGCGGTGATCGTCGCGGACAAGTCGATGAACATTGAGCCGACCCCGGGCTCGCTGGCCGGCAAGATCGTCGGTATTCAGGCCTCGACCATCCACCAGGCCTACGCGCAGGAATACTTCAAGGATGCCGAACTGAAGGTCTATCAGACCCAGGATGAGGCCAATCAGGACCTGTTTGCCGGCCGCATCGACGCGACTCAGGCGGACAGCATTGCGATGGCGGATTTCGTGAACTCCGACAATGGCGGCTGCTGCGAGATCAAGGGTGCGGTTGCAGATGATCCCGCGATCCTGGGCCGCGGCGTTGGCGCCGGCGTGCGCAAGGGTGACACCGAGCTCTTGGAAGCGCTCAACAAGGGTATTGCGGCGATCCTAGCCGATGGCACCCATGAGAAAATCACCGCAGGCTATTTCACCACCAGCATCTACTAAGGTGCTGCCGTGACCGGACTGCTTGAAATACTGGGCCTCGGCGCCAGCGCGGAGCTGCTGTCGCTGTCAGGCTGGGGAGGCAACCTGCTGCGCGGGTTGGCCAACTCCCTGCAAATTGCCTTTGGTGCCTTTGGACTGGGGCTGGTGATCGGGCTGTTCGGAGCCTATGGCAAACTCTACGGCGGGAAGGTCACACGCGATCTTCTCGCCATCTACACCACGGTGATCCGGGCGGTGCCGGAACTGGTGCTGATCCTGATCCTCTATTACGTGGGCAGCGATATCATCAACAAAATCTCCGAAGCGCTTGGCGGCGGCCGGGTCGAGATCAACGGTGTTGCGGCCGGCATCTGGGTGCTGGGCGTGGTGCAGGGGGCCTATGCCACCGAAGTGCTGCGCGGCGCCATAAAAGCCGTTCCCGTTGGTCAGATCGAGGCGGCGAAATCCTATGGCATGCCGGCCTTCATGATCATGCGGCGGGTGACAATTCCGGCGATGATGAGCTTTGCGGTGCCTGGGCTCGCGAACCTGTGGCTGATTGCCACCAAGGACACCGCGCTGCTGGCGGTGGTCGGCTTTAATGAGCTGACACTGGAAACCCGGCAAGCGGCGAGCAGCACGCGGGCCTATTTCACCTTCTTCCTGGCGGCAGGCTTCCTCTATCTGATGGTGACCCTGTGCTCCGGTGCAGTCTTTGCCCGGGTCGAGAAATGGGCGCGGCGGGGCCAGCCCTCGCTGAAAGGGGGCACGGCATGATTGGCGTAAAGGAGCTGATGCAGCCGCACCGCATCGTGATGATGCTGGTTTTTGCGGCACTGGTAATTTGGTGCGCGTTCTCGCTGCGCTGGGACTGGATCCCGAAATATGCGCCTTTGGCGTTGGAGGGGCTGTGGGCCACGGTGTGGATCCTGGCGGTCTCGACCTTCCTGGGCTTCATCCTGGCGGTGCCTCTGGGATTGGCGCAGGCGGTTGGCCCCTGGTATCTGTCGATCCCCGCGCGGACATTCTGCACCATTATCCGCGGTACGCCATTGCTGCTGCAGATCTGGCTCTTGTACTATGGGCTTGGCTCGCTGTTTCCACAGTTCCCTTGGATTCGGTCTTCGGAACTGTGGCCCTATCTGCGCCAGGCCTGGCCCTATGCGGTGCTGGCATTGACCCTGTCTTATGCGGGCTATGAAGGCGAAGTGATGCGGGGGGCATTTTCAGGCGTCGCCAAGGGGCAGCTGGAGGCAGCAAAGTCCTTTGGCATGCCGCGCTTCACCATGTTCCGCCGGATCTGGCTGCCGCAGGCGATCCGCAACGTTCTGCCGACCTTGGGCGGCGAGACCATCCTCCAGCTGAAAGCAACGCCGCTTGTGGCGACAATCACGGTGGTGGAGATTTATGCGGTCTCTTCACGGGTGCGGGCGGATACTTTCATTGTCTATGAGCCGCTTCTGCTGCTTGCGGTGGCCTATATGATGATTGCCGGCGTGATTGCCTTTGCTTTCCGGCGGTTCGAGAAAGGTTGATCTGACGGATATTTAGCCCATTCCCTGAGCCTGTGAAATTGGTCCGGAATTTCTGATTTATCTGACATACATCAAATTGCAGCTCTGCTGTTCCCAGTAGTGTCAGCGGCGAATGAAGCAAGAGAATCTTGTAACAGATGCCGCGCACTCCTTTCATATCCTCTGCTTGCCGCGTCGGGTTCTTCCGGCGCCTGGCGGGGATATGCGCAGTCTTCACGCTGGTGCTGCAAGTGGCCTTTCCCGGCGCGGGGCAGGCGGCGGCAGGCGGGGAGTGGATCGAGATTTGCGGCGAGTTCGGCGTGGCCGAGATTCAGGTTGCTTCCGAACAGGACGGCAGCGGGCAGGACTGCCCCGAATGCAGTACCTGCGTCCTGTGCGTAGCTGAAAATGGTGCCGCGCCCGCAACTCTGCTGAAATCCGCATCCAGCCAAATGGCGGACTGCGCTGTGCTGCTGCCATACTGCGCGGCAGTGCAGCCGAACCCGGCGCAATACTGGCATGACGGCCGCGGGCCTCCGCTGGTGAACAAGAAAAATTCCGAACGCGTCGTGCGCGCGTCCGTGGCAGCCACTCAAAGTAAAGGAGAGGCGCCATGAACCTGAGACGCGCCTTTTCGGGCTGGATTGCAGCCCTTGTGATGATGCTCACCGCAGTATTTGCGGCAGCAGCTGAGGCAGACAGCCTCGACAGTTTCCTGACAGAATTGACCCCTGCCGACCTGGTGCCCGGCGCCGAGGCCTTTGGCCCGGTCCGCAGCGATGTGCCGGTGTCGCCGGTGCTGAAAGGCGGCGATATCGTCGCCTATGCCTTTCTGACCTCGGACTTCGTCGGCACCACTGGCTACAGCGGCAAGCCGATCCATGTGGTGGCCGCGATTGATACAGATGCAGTGCTGACCGGCGTGAAGCTGGTGAAGCACTCCGAGCCGATTGTGCTGATCGGCATTCCGAACTCCAAGATGGTCAAGCTGACCGAAGGCTACGCAGGACTTGATCTGAAGGCAGAAGCTGCGGCGGGCGGCGATGCGCATGATCTCGACATCATCTCAGGCGCGACTGTGACCATCATGGTGATCGACGACAGCCTGGTGCGGGCTGGGATCAAGGTGGCCCGCGCGCTGGGGCTGGGCGGCCTGTCGCCGGTGCAGCCGGACGGACCGAAGCGCGAGGTCGACACGGCCCGTGAGACGGTGGAAGACTGGGCCACGCTGGCAGGCGACGGCTCGGTGCGGCGGATGACGCTGGATGTGGGCCAGATCAATGCGGCGTTCGAGGCAACCGGTGATGAACGCGCGATCAAGCGGCCTGAGGCCGGTGAGCCCGGAGACACCTTCATCGACATGCATGTGGCGCTGGTTTCCGTGCCGTCGATCGGCCGGTCGCTGCTGGGCGAGGCCGAGTACAAGAACCTCAAGAATTGGCTCAAGGAAGGTGAGCAGGCCATCCTGGTGCTGGGGCGGGGCAGCTACAGCTTCAAGGGCTCGGGCTATGTGCGCGGCGGCATCTTTGACCGGATCCAGCTGATCCAGGGCGAT
>JBFOLS010000030.1:0-2792 GCA_040830225.1 Leisingera sp. | reverse complement strand
GGGCTTGTGAAGCTCGCGCGGCTTGGCTACCTCTGCCGCAGGTTAGGTATTGCACCGGCGGGGAGCGCATACATGTTCACAGGCATCATCACGGACGTTGGCACGATCGCTGAACTGGAGCAGCAGGGCGATCTGCGCGCCCGGATCAGCACCGGCTATGACACATCCACCATTGACATCGGGGCCTCGATGGCGTCCGACGGCGTGTGCCTGACGGTGATTGCGCTGGGCGAAGACTGGTACGATGTGCAGATCTCGGCCGAGACCGTCTCCAAGACAAACCTGGACAGTTGGGCCTTGGGCAAACGCGTCAATCTGGAACGCGCCTTGAAAGTCGGTGACGAGCTGGGCGGCCATATCGTCTCAGGCCACGTGGACGGCGTTGCCGAGGTGGTGAAGATGGAAGATGAGGGCGACAGCACCCGCGTCACCTTGCGCGCGCCGGAAGCGCTGGCCCGTTTCATCGCCCCCAAGGGGTCGGTGGCGCTGAACGGCACTTCATTGACGGTGAATGATGTGGACGGCTGCGATTTCGGCATCAACTTCATCCCGCACACCAAGGAGGTCACCACCTGGGGCGACGTGAAGACGGGCGACCGCATCAACCTGGAAATCGACACCCTGGCCCGCTACGTTGCCCGCTTGCACGAGGCCGGCTGATCGCCTTTGGCTTCTTTCTGGCCGTAAATACCCCGGGGTGAGGCCGCAGGCCGAGGGGCCGCGCCCCTTGACCTTCCGGAGCCAACTGCTCCCGCCCCTTGAGCCTGCATCTAAGATGCTGCCGCAAGCGTTGGGCCGGGCGCGCCGCTGCCGCGGCGCGCGTCACCACATGTCGCCGACGGTATAGCCTGCCGGGAAAGGGTCGCTGGGGTCCAGCGTGTAGTGGCTCAGCCCGTAGATCCAGCCCTGGCCCGAAAGGGTTGGGACAATGGCTTTGTAGGGGCCGACCTGCGTCTCTTCCAAAATGCGCCCTGTGAAGGTGGTGCCCAGCGGTCCGGCATTCACATAGTCCTGCCCAACGCCCAGAAGCCCGCGCGCGTGCAGCACCGCCATTTTGGCACAAGTGCCGGTGCCGCAGGGCGAGCGGTCGAGGATACCGCTGGCGTCCTGCGGGCGCTCGGGATCAAACGGACCGGTTGAGATCGTGATCGCCCCGCGCCCGTGGGTTCCCTCAGCCGCCGGTGATCCCCAGAGGTTGGTGATCGTCGGCCCGGTGATCCGAGGGTTTTCCGGATGCACCACCGGCAACTGTCCCACGGCGGCATGGCGGATCGCTTCCGACACCCGCACAATTTCAGCGCCGTTGTCTGCATCCAGCGAAATCCCGAGCTTTCCGGCCTCAGCCAGCACAAAGAACATGCCGCCCCAGGCCACATCCACAGTGACCGTGCCCAGACCGGAGACCTCTACCTGGGCGTCCAGATGCACGGCAAAGGCAGGCACATTCCTGAACTCCACCTGCGTGACCTTGCCGTCCTTGCATTCGGCGCGCACCCGGATCAGCCCGGCAGGCGCTTCCAAAGTCAGCTCGGTCACCGGCTCAACCATCGGCACCATGCCGGTCTCCAGCAGCACTGTCACAACACAGATTGTGTTGGAGCCGGACATCGGCGGGTACTCGGACTGTTCGAAGATGATGAAACCGGCATCCGCCTCCGGATGGCATGGCGGGACGATGGCATTGCCGCAGAGGCCGGGATTGCCGCGCGGCTCGCGCAGCATCTGCAGGCGGATTTCGTCATGGTTCGCCGACATGTCCTGCATCTTCTCGAACACCGATTTGCCTCTCAGCAAAGGCATGCCGCCGGTGATCACCCGGCCCGGTTCGCCCTCGGCATGAGCCTCAACTGCCTGCAGAATGCGGGATGCGCGCATCTTGGTCCTCCCAACCCTTGGAAACGCCGGACCCTGGATTGGATCCAATTTAACTTGTGCACATGCGCACAGGGCGCGTCCAGACCCCTTGTTGCCGTTTGCGGGACTGGCATTTGCTGCATCTGTGAGCTATCTGGCAAGGAAAGAACCCGCAGTGCCAGGCGTACTGCCTCAAGCCCATCGAAAGGCTGCCACATGAGCTTTGAAACACCGGGGCCGGTTGAAGCGCAATTGCGCGATGCCATCAGCCCGATTGAAGAGATCATCGAAGAGGCCCGCCAGGGCCGGATGTTCATCCTGGTCGACCACGAAGACCGCGAGAATGAGGGCGATCTGGTGATCCCTGCCCAGCACGCGGATGCGGCAGCGATCAACTTCATGGCCACGCACGGGCGCGGGCTGATTTGCCTCACCCTGCCTGCCGAGCGGATCGAGGAGCTGGGGCTGCCGATGATGGCGCTGCACAACTCCTCGCGCCACGAGACGGCCTTTACCATTTCGATCGAAGCGCGCGAGGGGGTGTCCACCGGTATCTCCGCCGCTGACCGTGCGCTGACCGTGGCTACTGCCATCGACCCCGAAAAGACCGCTGCCGACATCGCGACGCCCGGTCACGTCTTCCCGCTGCGCGCGCGCCGGGGCGGGGTGCTGGTCCGCGCCGGCCACACCGAGGCAGGCTGCGACGTGGCCCGCCTGGCAGGCCATTATCCGTCGTCGGTGATCTGCGAGATCATGAAGGAAGACGGGACCATGGCGCGTCTGCCGGACCTGGTGGACTATGCGCAGAAGCATGAACTGAAGATCGGCACCATTGCCGATCTGATCGCCTACCGCTCGCGCAACGACAATCTGGTGGTCGAGACGGATTGCAGCCAGGTCACCTCGGAATTCGGCGGCAACTGGGAAATGCGGATCTT
>JBFOLS010000029.1:0-5644 GCA_040830225.1 Leisingera sp. | reverse complement strand
GAGGCCGAGGCCTACCAGGTGTTTACCGCGGCTGAGCTGATTGCAGCACAGACCCTGCTGCGGCGGATGCCGGTGGGGGAGTCAGTGGTGGAGATGATCCTGGATCTGGTGCGCGCGTTCCGGCCTGAAGAAGAAGGCGTTTCAGAGCGTGTGGCGCAGACCGTGGCCTGGGGCCCCGGCCCGCGGGCGGCGCAGGCCTTGATGCTGGCGGTGCGGGCGCGGGCGCTGTTGCACGGGCGGCTGGCGCCAAGCGCCGAGGACGTGCTCGACATGGCCAAGCCGGTGCTGAGTCACCGGATGCAGCTGAATTTTGCCGCCCGGGCTCGGGGCGATAGCCTCTCTGCACTGATTGAAGACACCGCAGCAGATCTGGCCCGGACCGGAGCCGCCGCGTGACCAGACCCGCCGCCTCTCAGGCTGCAACCGGATTGCGGCACCGCGCCGAAGCCGAGGCCAGCGCCCTTCCGCCCTTGCTGGTGCAGGCGCGGCATCTGGCGGGCTCGGTTCTGATGGGCGAGCATGGCCGCCGCCGCGCGGGTCCCGGCGATGACTTCTGGCAGTACCGCCCGGCGCAGCCCGGCGACAGCCGCCAGATGATCGACCACCGGCGCTCGGCCATGGGGGACGTGCAGTATGTGCGCGAGCGGGAGTGGCATATCTCGCAGACAGTGCATCTGTGGGTGGATACCGGCGCCTCGATGCGGTTTTCCTCCTCGCCCAAGCTGCCGCAGAAGATTGATCAGGCGCGGCTCTTGGGGCTGGCGGCCTCGGTGCTGATGGTGCATGGCGGCGAGCGGGTCGGCCTCACCGGCGGCAGCCTGCCGCCAAGGCGCGGCAATGTGCAGATCCTGCGGCTGGCCGAGGCGCTGTCGGATGACGGCGAAGAGGACTATGCGCCGCCCAATGACCGCGCGCTGATCCCGCATGCGCGGGCGCTGTTCATCTCGGATTTTCTGGGGCCTTATGAGCCGATGGAACAGGCACTGTCGAAGGCCGCCGCGCGCGGGGTGCGCGGGGTGCTTTTGCAGGTGCTGGACCCGGCAGAGGAAGCCTTTCCCTTTTCCGGCCGCACCCTGTTTGAAAGCATGGGCGGCGGCGTTACACATGAAACATTGAAGGCCTCGGCGCTGCAGGAGCGTTACCTGGACCGGCTGGCGGAACGGCGCGATGCGCTGGAGCGGCTGTGCCATGAGGCGGGCTGGCGGTTCGGCCAGCATCATACCGGAGACCCGGCGCAGGCTGCGCTGATGTGGCTCTACCACGCATTGGAAAGAACCGCGCCATGACGACGATTGCGGGCATCGGCTTTACCACCCCCTGGCTGCTGCTGGGGCTCTTGGCGCTGCCGGTGCTGTGGCTGCTGTTGCGGGCGATCCCGCCTGCGCCCAAGCGTCAGCCGTTCCCGGCAGTGACCCTGCTGCTGGGTTTGAAGGACGACGAAAGCCTGTCGGACCGCACACCGTGGTGGCTGCTGCTGCTGAGGATCCTGGCAGTGGCGGCGGCAATCATCGGCCTGGCCGGACCGGTTCTGAATCCCTCTGCCGAAGAGACTGGCGGCAGCGGCCCGCTGCTGATTGTAATGGATGCAAGCTGGGGCGGGGCCGCGGGCTGGAAACAGACCAGTGCCCAGGCGGCAGCACAGCTGGAAGAGGCCGGGCGTTCCGGGCGCCCGGTGGCGGTGTTGCGGCTCAGCGCGCCGGAGCCTTTGCAGTTCCGTGCTGCCAGCGACTGGCAGCGGCAGCTGGCCGGGCTGGTGCCGCTGCCCTGGCAGCCGGGGCCGGTTCAGTTGCAGGGCGCCTTGGCTGCGCTTCAAGGAGCCGAAGGCAGCTTTGACACGCTGTGGTTCAGCGATGGGCTGGAATACACGGGCCGCGACGGGCTGATCAAAGCGCTGAGCCGGCGCGGCGATATCGAGGTATTCGAACAGCCGGTGCCGGTGCTGGGGCTACTGCCTGCGCATTATACCGGCGGCAATATTGAGCTGACCGTGCAGCGCAGCCGGGCGGGGCCTGCGCAGGAGGTGACCATACTGGCACAGGGTGTGGATCCGGGCGGTACGCCGCGCAGCCTGGCGGCACTGCCGGTGCGCTTTGCGGATGGCGCCCGCACGGCCACCACCGGGCTGCATCTGCCTGCCGAGCTGCGGGCACGGCTGTCGCGTTTTGAAATACGGGACATAAAATCTGCCGGCGCAGTGGCCCTGACCGATGACAGCCTGCGCCGCCGCGAAGTGGCACTGGTTTCGGCTCAGAGCGAGGATGAGGGCCTGGCACTGCTGTCGCCGCTGCACTACCTGCGTCAGGCGCTGGTGCCCTCGGCGGAGCTGCTGGAAGGCGCTCTGGCGGATTTGCTGCCCGCGAACCCGGATGTGATTGTTCTGGCGGATGTGGCGCGGCTGGCGCCTGCGCAAGAAGAAGCCGTCATCGAATGGGTGGAAAACGGCGGGCTGCTGCTGCGTTTTTCCGGGCCCCGGCTGGCAGCCAGCGATACCGCCCGCGCGGGCGAAGAGCCGCTGATGCCCGTGCGCCTGCGAATTGGCGGCCGCAGCATTGGCGGTGCGATGAGCTGGGGGGAGCCGAAAACTCTGGCTCCCTTTGCCGAAGGATCTCCATTCTACGGGCTCGAGGTTCCCGGTGAGGTTTCGATCAGTTCGCAAGTGGTGGCGCAGCCCGACCCCGAACTGGCGGACCGCGTGATTGCCGAACTGGCAGACGGCACGCCCCTGGTGACGCGCAAAACACTGGGTCAGGGCCAGGTTGTGCTGTTTCACGTGACCGCCAATGCGGAGTGGAGCAGCCTGCCGCTGTCCGGCCTGTTTGTTTCGATGCTGGAGCGCCTGGCAGTGTCTTCCTCAGCCGCGCAGCCGGATGCGGAGGATCTGGAAGGCACCACCTGGACACCGGTTGAGGTGCTGGACGCATTTGGCCGCATCGAGGCCGCAGAAACGCTGCCGGGGGTCAAGGGCCCGGATCTGGTGGCGGCCCCCGCAGGGCCGGAACTGCGGCCGGGGGTTTATGACGGCGGGCGCCGGATGCTGGCCCGCAATGTGCTGCGTCCGGGCGATGAGCTGCAGCCTGCACCTTGGCCTGCTTCGATTGAAGTCAGCGGCTATGATGCACCAAAGGAGCTGCCTTTGGGAGGCGCGCTCCTGACCTTGGCTCTGATGCTGCTGGTGCTGGATGTGCTGGGCACGCTGCTGGTCTCGGGCCTGCTGGGCGGTGCCCGCACCGCAGCGCTGGCGGCAGCGCTGGGGCTGTCAGCACTGGCACTGCCGCAGGATGCGCAGGCGCAAGCCCCGCCGGCGGCCGAGGATTTCCGGGCGGCGGAACTCGCCGCGGAACTGGTGCTGGCGCATGTGCTGACCGGGGATTCTCAGGTTGACCGCATCGCAGAAGCGGGGTTGCGCGGGCTGTCGGACACGTTGTTCTTCCGAACCTCGGTGGAGCCGGCCAATCCGGCGGGTGTTGATCTGGAGCGTGATGAACTGGCCTTCTATCCCCTGCTCTACTGGCCCGTCACTCGGGACCAGCCGCTGCCCTCATCCGAAGCCTACGGCAAACTGAACGCTTACTTGCGGGCGGGCGGCATGATCCTGTTTGACACCCGCGATGCTGATCTGACAACGTCGGGCGCCACCAGCCCGGCGGCACGGCGGCTGCAGCAGATTGCGCTTCCCTTGGATATTCCGCCGCTGGAGGTGGTGCCGGAAGACCACGTTCTGACCCGCGCCTTCTACCTGCTGCAGGCCTTTCCCGGGCGCCACAGCCGGGGACCGGTTTGGGTCGAAGCCGCGCCGCCCGATGCCGAACAGGCCGAGGGCATCCCGTTCCGGAACCTCAATGACGGGGTGACGCCGGTTGTGATCGGCGGCAACGACTGGGCGGCGGCCTGGGCAGTGGACAGCGATGGCCGCCCGCTGCTGCCGGTCGGGCGCGGCTATGCCGGCGAGCGGCAGCGGGAGCTGGCTTTCCGCTTTGGCGTCAACCTGGTGATGCATGTGCTGACCGGCAATTACAAATCGGACCAGGTGCATGTGCCGGCGCTGCTGGACCGGCTGGGGCAATAAGGAGGGCGCGCGATGACACAGACGATCCTGTTTGACCCGCTGGTGCCCTGGCCCGTGATCTGGGCCGCGGGCGGCATCACCCTGGCGGCGCTGATCCTGGGGTTGTGGAAGGGGCTGTCGGGCTGGGCCTTGCGGGCGCTGGCATCCCTGGTGCTTCTGGCGGCACTGTCGGGACCGGTGCATCAGAGCGAGGACCGGGCGCCGCTCAGCGACATCGTGATCGTGGCGGAAGATCAGACCGCCAGCCAGCAGCTCAGCACCCGGCCTGTGCAAATGGCGCGGGCACGGACCCAGCTGAAGGCGGCCTTGGCAGACCGTCCCGGGACCGAAGTGCGCTGGGTCACGGTGGATGATGGCGAAGGCGATGAGGGCACCCAGCTGATGGAAGCCATCGCCGGTGCGCTGGCGGATGAGCCGCGGGCGCGGGTGGCAGGCATCATCGCCTTGTCGGACGGTCAAGTGCATGACGCGGATCAAGTGCTGAATCTGCCTGCCCCCATGCATCTGCTGCTGACGGGCCGCGAAGAAGATTGGGACCGCCGCCTGATCGTCAAAAACGCACCGGGCTTTGCCATCATCGGGGAACCTGTGAAGCTGACCTTGCGGATCGAGGATCAGGGGGCAGCGCCTTCGCAGGGCGGTTTTGCCGATCTGGAGATTTCCGTGGGCGGTGAGGCGCCGCAGCGGTTTACCCTGCCGGTGGGCGTGGATTTCGAACTGCCGATGGTGCTGCAGCACGGCGGCCGCAACGTGATCCAGTTCTCCGTGGCAGAAGAACCGGGCGAACTGACCGCACGGAACAATACCGCGCTGGTGCAGATCAACGGGGTGCGCGACCGGCTGCGGGTGCTGCTGGTCTCGGGCGAGCCGCATGCCGGCGGGCGCACCTGGCGCAACCTCTTGAAATCCGACAGCGCGGTGGATCTGGTGCATTTCACCATCCTGCGGCCGCCGGAGAAACAGGACGGGGTGCCGGTGGAGGAGCTGTCGCTGATCGCCTTCCCCACCCGCGAGCTGTTCCTGGAGAAGATCGACGACTTCGACCTGATCATCTTTGACCGCTACAAGCGGCGCGGCATTCTGCCCGCGGTCTATCTGGACAATGTCGCCAATTACGCCATGGGCGGCGGCGCGGTGCTGGTAGCGGCCGGACCGGATTTTGCCAGCGCCGACAGCATCTACCGCTCGCCCCTGTCGCTGATCCTGCCGGCCGAGCCTTCGGCGCGGGTTCTGGAAGAACCCTACCGGCCGGAAGTGACGGATCTGGGCAGGCAGCACCCGGTGACCTCGGGGCTGGAAGGGACAGAGGATTGGGGCCGCTGGCTGCGTCAGATCGAGCTCAGGACGCCGGAAGGCCATGTGCTGATGAACGGGGCAGGCGAGCGCCCCTTGCTGGTGCTGAACCGGGTGGGGGATGGCCGGGTGGCGCTTCTGGCTTCGGACCACGCCTGGCTGTGGAGCCGCGGCTATGAGGGCGGCGGGCCGCAGCTGGAGCTTTTGCGGCGGCTGGCGCACTGGATGATGAAGGAACCGGAACTGGAGGAAGAGGCGCTTTGGGCTGAGGCCGCGGGCCAGAAG
>JBFOLS010000028.1:0-6758 GCA_040830225.1 Leisingera sp. | reverse complement strand
CTGGGGGCGGGAACGATCCGGAGCAACCTGGAATTGCTGCGCGCCGCGCGGCAGGCCAACCCGGACGCGGTGATCATTTCCAAGCCGCACCCGGATGTGGAAGCCGGGCTTCGCACGGGCCGGATTGCAGCAGAAGAGCTTGCGGACGTCGTGGCCGCCAATGCCGATCCCGCGGCCCTGCTCGGCGCAGTGCAGGAAGTCTGGACGATGACCTCGCTGCTCGGGTTCGAAGCGCTCCTGCGCGGGATCCGGGTAACTGCTCTGGGGACACCGTTTTATGCAGGCTGGGGTCTCACCGCCGATCTTGCACCTGTGCCGCCCTGGCGGCAGCCGCAAGTTCCTCTGCTGGGGCTCGCGCATGCGGCACTGATCGACTACCCGCGCTATTTCGACCCGGTGACCGGCCAGCCCTGCCCGGCTGAAATCGCCGTCATGCGCCTGCGTGAAGGGCGTCTGCCGCATCCGGGCCTTGGCAACCGGCTGCTGTCCAAGCTGCAGGGGCTGTTTGCCACCTACGCCCACCTCTGGCGCTAGACGAATACGGGGAACTCCCGCTCCCGCAGGGCTCACCGGCCTTGGTTTCCTGGCGGCCCTAGACGTGGAACCTATTCCAGGCACAGGCAGGGGCCGGGAGCCTCTAGGTACGCTGCACAGCAGCGGCCGATCAGCGCAAGTCTCGCGTCCAGCGGTGCAGGATGTCTTTCCCGACCGGGCGGGTTTCGACCAGATCGAAGCGGGAAGCCTCCTCCAGCCGCCCGATGCCAAGCGCGCCAATCGACGGCAGCCCTTCAGCGCCAATGCCGATCCCGGCAGTGAAGCCAATCAGCTCATCTACCAGATCAAAGGCCAGCAGCGAAGCTGCCAGAGCGCTGCCGCCCTCGCAGAACACCCGGGTCAGACCCGCCTGCCCAAGCTGCTGCAGAATATCCCCCGGATCCAGCTGCACTCCGTGCGACGCGCAGGGGATCAGCCGGGCACCCAGCCCTTCCCATGCCTGCACCCGCTCGTGATCTGCGCCCTGGCCGTGGCAGAGCCAGACCGGCACCTCATTGGCGGTGCGGGCCAGCTGGCCCATCAGCGGCAGATCCAAATGGCGCGAGATCACCACCCGCACCGGCTGCTGCTCCACCCCCAAATCGCGCACCGTCAGCGACGGGTCATCGGCCCGTGCGGTGCCGCCGCCAACCATCACTGCATCGTGACGGGCCCGCATCGCATGCACAGTGCGGCGGGCCTCCGGGCCGGTAATCCACTTGCTTTGCCCCGAACCGGTGGCAATGCGGCCATCAAAACTGCTCGCCAGCTTCAGTGTTACCAGCGGGCGGCCCTGCTCGGTCTTCAAAAAGAACCCGGCATGGTCACGCGCCGCCTGCGCCCCCCAGACATCGGAGACCACCTCGATACCCGCGTCGCGCAGCATCTGAAATCCCTGCCCAGACACCCGCGGATCGCTGTCCCCGATTGCAGCCACAACCCGCGCCACACCGGCATCGATCAGCGCTTGCGAACAAGGCGGCGTCTCGCCCTGGTGAGCGCAGGGTTCCAGCGTCACATAGGCGGTCGCCCCCCGGGCAGCAGCACCGGCCTGTGCCAGCGCCTCTGTCTCTGCATGCGGCCGCCCGCCCGGCTTGGTCCAGCCGCGCCCGACAACACGGCCGCCCTGGACGATGACACAGCCCACGGCCGGGTTCGGCCAGCAGCTGCCCTGCCCGCGCCGTCCTAGCGACAGCGCCAGCGCCATAAATCGGTGATCGGCGTCCATCAGTCTTCCGGCGTCACATTCGGGCGCAGTTCGTGGACAAAGTCCTCAAAGTCATCCGCCGCCTGGAAATTCTTGTAAACGCTGGCAAAACGCACATAAGCCACGGTGTCGATCCGGGCCAGCGCCTCCATCACGATCTCGCCGATCCGCTTGGACGGAATATCGGTTTCGCCCATGCTTTCCAGCCGCCGCACGATACCTGAAATCATCTGATCGATGCGCTCCGGCTCAATCGGGCGTTTCTGCATCGAAATACGGATTGAGCGCTCCAGCTTGTCGCGGTCGAAATCCTCGCGCTTGCCATTGGATTTGATCACCACCAGATCACGCAGCTGCACCCGCTCATAAGTGGTGAAACGGCCGCCGCAAGCCGGGCAGAACCGGCGCCGCCGGATCGAAACATGATCTTCGGCGGGACGTGAATCCTTGACCTGAGTGTCGATATTTCCGCAAAATGGGCAGCGCATCCGCCTGCTCCCTCAATCCTGTCAGCCTATTTTTAGTACCCGGGCCTGCCCGGTTATCCACAACTATAGGCCACCCTCCAGAATTTGGGTAGAGGGGATTTTTTGCCGCTAGATAAAGAGGTTCAGCCCAAATGCGCAGCCACCCGCCGCTGATGCGGGGCATTGCGGTGTTCAAAGAGATAGATCCCCTGCCAGGTACCCAGGACCGGCATGCCCTGGCTGACCGGGATAGACAGGCTTACCGGCATCATCGCTGCCTTGATATGCGCAGGCATATCGTCCGGGCCTTCATAAGTGTGGCGCAGGTAGGCCATGGAAGGATCACTGGACGGCGGCACCAGACGGGTAAAAAAGGCGCGCAGGTCGGTATGCACCTCCGGGTCGGCATTTTCCTGGATCAGCAGTGAGCAAGACGTATGGCGGACAAACAGTGTCAGCAGCCCGTCCCGCAGGCCGCTGCCCTGAACCCAGCCCCTTGCCTCTTTGGTGAACTCGTACAGCCCCTGGCCACGCGTCGGAATTGTGAATTCGTGATGCATGGGGTCTTTCTGACCGAAACACCCCGTTCAAGCAATCCACGCCAGGTTCAGCTACGGCAACCTATGGCAGCCAGCGGTCGCGCCCAGGCAGCCGGTCATAACAGTAGCTTTGCGCTGAAGTCACCCGCAGGCTATCCCCCGCCTCGCGCACATTCAGCGACAGGCTGCCGGAGCGGTCAGGAACCCCTGGCGGCAGGCCAAAGGCAAATTGCACCGCCTTGCGCCCGGAACGGTTGACAGATGGCCCCTCGCCTCGCCAGACATAAATCCGCTGGTTTGCCGGCGCCCGCAGCTGGCGGATGGCAAAATCGGCGATGCTGCACCAGTAATCCTGTGCGCCGGACCGGCTCCGGGCCACCACTTCCCAAACACCTTCGGATACCGGCAACACCTCATTCCGGTTAATTGCGCGCCAGGCAGAGGCTGGCACCGGAACGGCCAGAGCCGCCGCAAGCAACCCTGACAAAACCAATCTGCGCACTTCCATTACAGCCTCCTTCTGTCCATGTACCGGGAATCTCCGACAGCCGGATGTCACAGAGGCCCAAATGGAACAAAGCAGTATCCAAACGCATCCTGGACACTCATTGAATCACCGGCAGCCAGACTGTTAATCGAAGCGTATCCCCCGACCGGCCGGTCTGCCACCAGTGATTCATCTAGCGTGAATTGCACTGCTGACCGCCTGCCGGTAGTTTCGCTGGGCCCTAGCCCGCGGGACACGTGCAAATCGGCTCCCCAAGGCGCCTTGAGCACCCGGTGCGCATAGTCTGCTGCAGCGCACCAGAACAGATAGCCATTGAATGTCCTAGGAATGACTTCAAAGACACCCTGCGAGACCGGATTGACCTTGACGCCGTGGCGGCTGGTAAAGGCCGAGGCCGCATAAGGAATGAGCGGCAGCATCGCACTTAATACCAAGGCAAAGGAAACAGGTTTCATGTCTTTCCCTTTCAGTCAGATGGCGCGGTCGAAAAACGCCGGTTGCTGCTGAAAAGTGTAGTCAAGCCGAGAACACATGCCAGTCACAGTGGCGTGCAAGGCCTGACGTGCGAAAGGACGCACAATGAATTGCACAGCCCTGACACAGGGAATCAAAATTATACGTTTACTTTCAATATCCTGCCAAAATCTCGCTGGCAAAACAGAACCAGCCGGCCGAGTCTGCCGTCTCCTTCTCCACCTGTAAGAAGACCTTATGTGCCGCCAAAAATCACGGCGCGGAACACAGGCTTGCTGCAGTGCGTGAGGGGGGGCCGCTCCACTGCTTGCGGATCAGACCATCAGGTCAGGAAAGGCATTTTTAACGGATTGGCACAACCCTGTCAGCGTGTCGGTTTGTCCTGGCAGTAGCCATACCCCTGCTGAACAGACATGCTCTCCCCCGGCTGAAACCCCAGGGACAGCCAGCCGATCTTGGCAGGCACACCTGCACGCTCCGGGTACAGAGTGAACTGTACCGATGACCGGCGCCCGGTGGTCACGCTCACATCCCGCCCCCGCACGACGTAGAAACGGTCGGCCCAGTTTGCGCCCAGTTCACGCCGGGCATACTCGGCTGCCGCGCACCAGTAATTCCATGTACCGCTGGCACCACGCGGCACTACTTCGTAGACGATATCATTGACGGGCAGCACCCGCACGCCGCGACTGGTTGTAAAGGCATCAACAGCCGTAGCAGGGAGTGCAGTAAGACAAGCAAAGCCTAGTACTGTAAGAAGGTTTTTCATACGGAAATATCCCTGTGTTCCCGTCAACATAGGGGTTGCCCGCTAGCGCTCCAAGTGGTGCAGCGGGAAATTCCCCGCCCTCTCGAAGATGTGTGCAAGCATTCAGGTGCGGGCCGGAAACGGGATGATTTCGGCGCTTTGAGGCTGGCGGCCCAGCACCTCCTCCAGAATTGCCAGCGCAGTTGCATTGGGCGTTGAACCGGTTTCCGGATGGAACTTCGCCCGTGCCTGGCCACGCAGCATGTCCTTGGTTTGCAGGCCATCCAGATTTTTCAGTGCCTCCCCCTGCTCAGCCAGCGCGTCAATCATGAACTGGTTGGCAGTGACCAGATCATTGAGCGACTGGAGCTTTCCCGTCAGCGCCAGCAGCGCCTCATTCAGATCGGTATGTGCAGACATCTTCTTCCCCCCGGAAGGCATGAATGGCGATAACTGCAATTCTAGGGGCAGGCATGCAGCCGGACAATGGCGCGGTTACCAAATGGTTAACGCCTGAGATCCAGATCCGGCAGCACGATATGCCCTTGATAGCGCACCAAAAGCCCGATGCGTGGCAGGCTGGCGGAGATGTCAAAGCCAAGGTGCCCTTCAGGTGTTTCGAACTCCACCGACGCGCTCTGAGGGCATAGCGTCCGCGGCAAAGGCAATCCGAACAGCCGCGCCTTTTCCACCGTGACCAGCAGCGCCCCCTGCCGGGTCGAGGCACTGAGCTCCAGCTCGATGGGCCCGAACCGCTCCACGGCCCGGCGTTTTAGCGGATCATAGCGCAGGTATGACCGGGTCTGATGCCTTCCGAAGCTGCGCTGCCAGATATGGCCCTGACCGTGCCGCCTGACGTCCAGCCGGAACCGGGTTTCACCCATCTGCGGCGGGAAGCCTGCCAGCCCGGCCAGCAGCCGCGCCCAGCGGCTGCCGCCTTCGACTTTGACTATGCCGCGGCTGGACGCTGGCGGCTCCGCATGAAACCGTAGCAGCGCATGCGGCACCTTGAGTTTTTGCGCAGCGATGATGTCGCCAAAAGCGTCCCTCATGCGCCAAAGCCCCCGTCGGCAAAGCGGGCGCGGACTTCGGGGCTGGGGATCATGCAGGTGTCGAACCGGCCGAACAGCCGGTACCGGTTGCGGGCAACACTGAAGTATAGCCGATCCTTCAGCCATTGCGGCAGGTAGCGGCAAACCGACAGCATCACCCATGGCCAGGGCAGCGCCCGCATCGCCGCAGCAAAGGCATCCAGCCGCTGATAGGTGCGGCCGCCAATGATCACGAGGTTGGTCTCGAAATCGTCCGTTGGCAGCCCGTGTTCGCGATACAGTTGCTGTCCTAGCGGCGATTGCGCGGTGGCAAAGGAGAACCGCCCTGCCCGGTCGTGGCGCAGCATGAAGCGGAAGAAACGCGAGCACAGAACGCACTCGCCGTCGAAGACGATGAGATCGGTGCTTTGTGGTCCATTACGCATTCCAGCTAGGCTTTCTGAGCTTACCGGCGGTCAGGGTAGATATCGGTTTCAGCACTGAAAAGCACGTTTTTGCCTGCAGCAAATAAAAAACACCTGCGCCGGTTACCATCATTTTCTTCACATCTCTTCATGGCAAGCCGTTTGGCCTCAAACAATGTCAGCTTGCCCGAAGCATAGGCCCAGGAGCCATTCCGGCTTATTGCCAACGCCTTTTTACGCTTTGCCTTGAGATAGCCTCTGACCAACCGTCTTGTGTACCGTGGAGACACAAAGGGCAAACTGCTTTGTGACAACTCTTTTGAGTAACTCAACTCTGACTTGGCTATCCAAGCTTCAACATTCCTCGCCTGTACAACAGCCAAACCGCAAGGCAGCCCAGCGGTATGCTCGCATTTCTGCAAGGCCGCACGCGCAAGGTATGCGGTGCCTTCCCGTTTGCTGCATCGCGATGCCCAATCACCATACGGCGAAACTGCGAGTGTGTAGCTTTTCTTGCAGAGAATGGTATCAAAATCGCTTTGAATGGCTGCCCGGGTCTCCGCGGAGATATAAGGGATCTTCGAAACATCGGGCCGCACTGGTTGCATCAGCAGCCCGCCGATCCCGAGAAGGGAAACAAATATCTGAATCAAGTGTGCCTCATAGGCCTAAATTGCTTTCACTGGTGAAAATAACGACCAATCGGGCAAGAAAAAGGCGCCCCGCGGGGCGCCTTCAAATTTACTGATCCAGGAAGCTGCGCAGCTTGCGGCTGCGGCTCGGGTGTTTCAGTTTCCTGAGCGCCTTCGCCTCGATCTGGCGGAT
>JBFOLS010000027.1:0-8809 GCA_040830225.1 Leisingera sp. | reverse complement strand
ATCAGGGTTGCGCCGCCCTTGATGTTGAGGGCCCCGAAGGTTTCACGCTCCTGATTGTCAACGGACAGGGTCCCGCCGGCCAGGGCCGCGCCCAGCACCTCGATCATAAAGGCAATCGCGGCGCCCTTGTGCTCACCAAAGGGCAGCAGGCTGCGGGTTTCCAGAATGGCATTCGGGTCGGTGCTTGCATTGCCCTCGGGGTCCAGCCCGGCCGGCCGCGGCAGCTCGTGGCCCTCAGCCGCGGCCATTCGGATATCCATCAGCGCCACCATCGAGGCCGCCTGATCCCAGACCACCGGTTCACCGCCCTCGCGCGGGCAGGCAAAGGACATCGGGTTGGTGCCAAATACCGGCTTAACACCGCCTTGCGGCACCACCATCGACAGCGAATTGATTACCGCCAGCGCCACCAGCCCGGCCTCGGCCAACGGTTCGGTGTCAAAACGCAGCCCCCCCAGGTGGTGGCAATTGGAACAGGTAAAGGCGGCAATGCCGTTTTCCCGCGCCAGGGCAATCAGCTCATCACGCGCGGAGGCGGCAGCGATCTGGTAATAGCCATTGTCCGCATCGCCCCGAAGCACGCCCGGTGCGATCTTTTCAACCGACGGCGCCGCGGCGCCATTGGCATAGCCAGAGGTGAAGCTTTGCGCGTAGACCGGCAGCATCCGCAGCCCGTGGCTGCGCGGGCCGTCGCGTTCCGAGCAGGTGACGATATCGGCGATCACATCGCTGCCCGCCGCATCCATACCCGCGGCCACAAGGACAGACTTGGCCAAAGCCCGCACCTCGGCGAGTGAGAGCGATTTTGTCGAAGATGCGGTCATGGGCTCAAATCCTGTCCTTGTGTCGGGTCAAAGGGGCGCTTTGGCGCCCGCTCGTGTCAGGCTTGGTACAGCGCGCGCTTTTTGGCAACAAATTCATCCAGCTTGCCGCGCTGATCCACCGGCATCGGCGGCTGCACGTAGCTGTCCAACATCCGCTGCGCCTCTTCGCGCCCCACCAGTTCTGCGGTTTTGGCGCCTTCCGCCTCCCACTGCTCGAAACTGTCGTTGTTCTGCAGCGGGTTCATATGCATCGGGTTTTCGCGGGTATGATCGGTGCCCAGGAAATGGCCGCCGGGACCGATCGCCGCGATATCGCCCAAGAGCGCATCCAGGTTTTCCTCCTGCAGGCCACTGAAGAACCGGTGGAAGTTCTCCAGCTGCAGCGTGTCCTGCACCCATTTCGAGTAGCTGACCCCCAGCGCCCCCTCCAGAAAACCGGCCGAATGCACGATGTAATTCGCCCCGCCCAGCAGCACCGGCCACATGGTGTTGGCAGTATCGAACCCGGCCTGCATGTCCGGCGATTTCGAGCCGGTCCACATTGTGCAGGTCCGCCAGGGCACGCCGTAAAACCGCGCCATCTGGCCCACCAGCAGATTCATCAGCCCCGGCTCGGGCGAACCCATCATCGGGGCGCCGGTCTTCATCGAAACGCCCATGATCGCCACCCCCAGAACCATCGGCGCGCCGCGGCGGATGATCTGGCTGTAGGCCATGCCCGCCAAGCTTTCGGCAATCAGCAGTGCTACACCTCCTTGCGGGCTGGCGGGGGCCGAGGCGCCGGCCAGCACAAAAGGCGACAGCAGGCAGGGCTGATTAGCTGCGGCGTAGACCCGCAAGGACTGCAGCATGGTCTCATCCCAGACCAGCGGCGTGTTGCAGTTCAGGAGTGCTGCCAGCACCACGTTGCTGTCGACAAACTCCTCGCCAAAGACGATGCGGACCATCTCCACCGTGTCGCGTGCCGCCTGCTCAGACAAAACCGAGCCCTTGATCGGCTTGTCGGTCAGCGTCAGCGCCGCATGCACCAGCTCCAGATGGCGCTCCGGCACCGGCACGTCCTGCGGCTCCACCGGCAGGATGCCCGGCACCATCATCGACTGGCTCATCTGGCTCAGCTTGAAGAAGTTATGCGCATCCTCCAGCACCGAGGGGCGGCGGTTGCCGTCCAGATCATAGACAAAAGGCGCGCCATAGGCATTGGCAAAGACCGAGTGCCGGTTACCCACCCTCAGTGAGCGCTCCGGGTTGCGGGCGGCATAGCCCCATTCCGATGGCACCGAGGAAATCAGATCCATCAGCATATCGCGGCCGATGCGCACCCGTTCGCCCTGCACATCGGCGCCGGCGCGTTTCCAGTCGGCCAGCGCCACCGGGTCGCGGAATTCGATGCCCGTGGTCTCCAGGATGGTCATAGCCGCGTTGTGGATCTTCCCGACCCCTTCGGGGCCCAGCAGATCAATCGGACCGACCCGGCGGTTCAGCGCGGGCAGATAGACCGGGGCCGGGTTGGTGCGGGCTTTGACGCGCGCAGCCCGTCCGCCCCGGGCGCCGCGTGGCGCCCGTGTTGTTTGTTCCGTCATGTCATGCTCCTGTGGCTAGGCCGGGATCAGGCCCGGGAGTTAGGCCCGGGCGCGTGCGCTGGTTGGGTCGACCGCGCAGATGCCGATCACCTCGGCCCCGCGCATCTCGTTGTGGACCATCACCTGCAGGCGCGTGCCCTCAGCGGTGAGATCCTGCGGCACCAGCGCCATCGCGATGTCGTGGTTGCAGTAATAGGAGAACCCGCCGGAGGTCACGCGACCCACAAGCGTGCCATCTTTGTAGACGCTCTCATCCGCCAACACCGACGTGTCGCAGAACGGCAGCTTCAGGGTAACCAGCGTGCTGTAACCGCCAGCCTCCTTCTGCCGGACCAGCGCATCGCGGCCGATGAACTCACGCCCCTCGAGTGCTACAAAGCGGTCCAGCCCGGCCTCAAACGGTGTCATGTCCTTGCAGATCTCCCGGTTGATCGCACGGTAGGATTTCTCCAGCCGCATTGATTCCAGCGCCTCCAGGCCAAAAGGTTTCACACCCGCCTTCAGCAGCTGATCGACCAGATGCCGATTGTAGCAGACCGGGTGGTGCAACTCCCAGCCCAGTTCTCCGGTGTAGGAGACGCGCAGCAGGTGGACGCCCTTGGCATAGCCCACCTCACCCATCTGGGCGGTGAGCCAGGGGAAGGCTTCGTTGGACAGGTCGTTATCGGTCAGCTGCTGCAGGATCTCGCGGGACTTCGGGCCTGCCAGGGCAATCACACCCAGCTGTTCCGAGATATCTTCCATGATCACCGAGCCATCATCCGGCAGCAGGCGCGACAGGTAATCCCAGTTATAGACCTGCCCGTTCGGGGTCGAGACCAGGTAGAAGTCGTTCTCGCCATAACGGACAATGGTGTATTCGCCCTCCATGCCGCCCTGCGGATTCAGCGCCACGGCCAGCGTCATGCGGCCAACTTTGGGCAGCTTGTTGGCCATAATCCCGTCCAACCACCTGGCCGCACCGGGGCCGCGCACGGTGAACTTGGTCATCGGCGACATTTCGATAAAGCCGGCCTCCTCACGGGTCACCCGAACCTCTTCCTGCACCAGCTCCATGTGGTTGGTTCGGCGGAAGCTGTGCTCAGGGATGGCCTCAGCGGGCGATCTGGCAAACCAGCGCGGGAATTCATAGCCGTTGAAGGTGGTCCAAACCGCACCCTGCGCCGTCAGCAGATCATAAGACGGCATCGTCTTCATCGGCCGGGCCGAGGGGAAGTCCTCTCCCGGAACATGCGCATCCATATGGGTGCCCCAGGTCTCGCGCACTTTATCCATGGTCCAGCGCTTGGAGGCATAGTCGCCAAAGCGGCGCGGGTCGATTTCGGACATGTCCATGCCGGGGTGACCGTCGACAATCCAGCGCGCCAGCCGCTCGCCCATGGTGCCTCCCCACAGGATGCCGCCGGGCACGCCCTCGGCCAGCCACAGGTTGTCATGCCCCGGCGCCGGGCCGCACAGCGGCAGCTCGTCCGGGGTCATCTGAAACGGTCCGCGGGTGTTGGCCTTGATGCCCACCTCGCCCAGGGCCGGCACCCGCTCCAGCGCGCGCTCCCACTGGGTTTCCACCGCCTCGAAATCCTCGGGCAGAAGGTCAGCACCGAAATCGGCCGGAACCTTGTCCTCGGCAAAGAGTTTGAGGTCTTTTTCAAACTCGTAAGGGCCGAACTGGAAGCCGCCCACATCCTCGCGCAGGTAGGCGCCATAATCCTCGTCGCGCAGGATCGGGAACTCCGGCAGCCCTTCAGCGCGGCGCTCTTTCAAGAGCGGCACGGTCTCAGTCGTCCAGTACTGATGCACGATCGGGATACACGGCAGGTCAAGGCCGACCCGGCGCGCATTCTCGCGGGCATAGTTGCCGGTGGCAAAGATCAGATGCTCGCAGGTGATCTCCCCCTTGCTGGTGGTCACTTTCCAGTGGCCGTTGTCCAGCTTCTCATAGGCCTGCGCCTCGGTGTTCTGATAGACTGTCGCGCCCTGATCGCGGGCCAGCTTGGCCAGCCCCATGGTGATGTCCGCCGGGTTCACATAGCCGTCCTGGTCATGCAGGATGCCGCCGCGGATGTTCTCGCTCTGCGCCAGCAGCGGGTGGATCTCCTTGATCTCTTCCGGTGTCACCAGGCGGCAGGGCACGCCCGCTGCTTCGGCGATGGAGATATAAGACTGGAACTCGTCCCAGCGCTTTTCGGTGTTGGCCACCCGCAGCTGGCCAACCTGGCGCAGGCCCACGGAGCTGCCCAGTTTCTCCTCCACCTCGCCATAGATGCGGATGGTTTCCATCGTCATCTTGGAAATGTTGTGCGAACGCACGAAGGTCACCAAAAGGCCGGCCGCATGCCAGGTCGACCCCGAAGTCAGCGTGGTGCGCTCTAGCATCACCGCATCGCTGCAGCCATGCTGGGTCAGCCCGTAAAGGATCGAGGCCCCGACACAGCCGCCGCCGACGACCACCACTTTTGCATGCGACTTCATTGTCCAACTCCTGTTTGCGGGTTTCCGGCAGCCTTGGCTGCAGCGGCAGAATTTCTGACTGTCTCGCCCGGCCGGTGCTGATCCTGAGCCGGATGATGATGCTGCATTCTGGCGCAGTTTCCGCATCCGGCAATTGCAAAAATTCTCATCTTGGCTTAGCTGAAATTGCCCAAATGTGAGAAAAGATGCAGGCAGCAAACAGCATTTTCGTCAGTAGGATAAAACCGCCTTGCCCAACCGCCCCTATGACCTGCCCCGGATGAGCTCCCTGGTCAGCTTCGAAGCCGCCGCCCGGAACACCAGCTTTAAACTGGCCGCGGCAGAGCTGAACGTCACCCCGGCGGCGGTCAGCCATCAAATCAAGACGCTTGAGCGCGAGTTGCAGTGCAGCCTGTTCAACCGGTTTCACCGCGGCGTCGAACTGACGGAAAGCGGTGCTTACTTGCTGGTCGCTTTGCAAAGGGGGTTTGAGGGGATCAATGACGCATTTGAACAGCTGCGGGCCCAGCACGGGCGCAGCTCGGTAACGATCCGCTCCAGCACCGCGGTCAGTTCACTGTGGCTGACGCCGCGGCTGGCGCATTTCTGGAAAAGCTATGAGCATATCTCGGTGGCACAGATCGTCAGCGATACGGAAAAGGCCGCCGGCGATTGCGACCTCAGCTTGCATTATGCGGACATGTCCCGTGACAGCGGCCACTGCAGGGCGTTATTCAGGGACCGGATCATGGCACTGTGCAGCCCGCGATTTGCCTCCCAGCACCGGATTGCCAGCGTCGCAGGCATCGCTGAGGTTCCGCTGATCCATCTTGACTCGCTGGAAACCGGCGGCACCGACTGGCAGGTATGGGCCCAGGCCCTGGGCTATTCAGGACCGCTGAAGTCTACCCACCGCGTCAACAATTATGTCATCGCACTGCAAGCCGCGCAGGACGACATGGGGGCCGTGCTCGGCTGGGAGGGCTTGACTGCAGATCTGGTCGCATCCGGCAAGCTGGTCAAGCTGCTGCCTGACACCATTACGGCACCGCTGGAGTTCTATGTCAAACTGCACAATCAGTCATCAGACCGGGCGCGGCTGGTTTTTGACTGGCTGGCTGGAGGCCACCAGGAGATGCGCTAGTTCCGCGGCGATACTCCTGTGTCGCCGAGCGCATTCCGTCAGCCGTTTTTCCTTAGCTGACCTTGCAAGGGCCGCTTAGCGCCGTTCGCGATGCGCTGCACATGCGAGGGAGAGCCTGGCGGCCGGCGGCAGCAATAGGCTCATAGCTGGCCTCGGGTGCAACGCAGCATCAGGGCAATAGAAACAACTTCCACCGGCGAGAACGGCCCTTTGCTGCCGTTGGCCACTGCGTTCCTCCGCTGCACTGCGGCCCGTGATTGCGGACTTTCGCTGCGACGCCGAAATCTGATGTTGCGTGAATTCACACGCTGCGGGACCAACCGAACTTTCGCTGCGGGTGCAGCGAGGCCAATTCCGCGCGTCTGCCTTGCGCGGAGAGCGCTAATAGTAAAGTCCCGGAAAGAAGTCGGGGCAAGTGGGACTGAGCGCCCTAATGTGGTCGTCTAATCATGCTTCGATGCTGGCTGTTGTTGCCACCTTTCGCCTAGTTCGCACAACCTCACCCAAAGCCAAACCAAAACTGGGCGGGACGAAACGTGCATAACGGACGCTCCTAGACAGGGCCCAACTAGTCAACTATTTCCAGAGGTCCGTGATCGTTGCAGTGACCGTCGTGGGGGTGATGCAGTCGGCCATTGACCAGATGACAAACGTGACCGCCATGAGGGACAGCCTCATGTCCGCAACCTGAGCCATGCACATGGCCTTCCTCGTGACCAAGGTGATCAGCGGCAATCGGCGCGCAGGCGTCCGGGTTCGCGTCAGAGATTTCAATCTCGTGTTCATCTACATGATCTTCATGCGGGTGATGGAGATGGCCATCATGGATGTAGTCGATGTGATCGCCGTGGCGCACGGCCGTGTGGCCGCATCCGGGTCCATGCTCATGGGTGTGGTTCTTGTGCTTTGGATTATTGCATGTGGTCATCACGTGTCTCCTGATTGGTCCAGATTTCAGGCGATCTTTCCGGCTATACGGTCGCGGGTATCGTCCGCGGCGGACGCTATCTTCCTCAGCGTAGGCAGGGCGAACGTGGGTTGCCGCACGGGGCAGCTTCGTCAAAACTAGGTTGGTAAACTGCAATATCAAACCTGCCCGGTGGGAGCGGCGCCGTGCTAGAACTCACCGAGGCGGCAGCAAGCGTTCCATCGGGTGGCGTCATGGCAGCGCATAAAAATTGCCCATAAAGGGCTTGCGAAGGAGCGGATAGCTTGCGGCAGCAAAGCTGCGTAGCTGTGAAACGCTCGTGTGCAAAGCAAACAGACGCACGGAATTGGGTAAGCAGGTCAGGTCCTTAGGTCCGAATTGCCGATAGATCCGCAGCCCGGATCGCTTGAACCGGCAGGTGGACAGTGAAACCCCGGCGGACCAAGTCCGGGCCCAGGATGGTGATTTGAGTGGCCGGTCCCCGACAATCAGGATCGTCGCAGTCCATTTCAACAACGGTGATCAGGGCAAGCTGCCCCGCGCCGGCCATTTCACGCACGAGGCGCTTTACGCGCTGGATATGCCAACGTGTGGCTGCCTTCCCTTTGACTTGGGCGGCAAAGCTCACAGCTGCGTTGGGTTCGGCGCATCGCCATAGATGGCGACTGGATCAAAGCTCTTGTGGTCTTCCTTAAAAACGAGCGGGGCGCCCGCTTCGCTGCCAGTCGGAACTGCACGGTAGAAGCAAGAGCGGTAACCCACGTGGCAGGAGGCACCGGATCCTGCAACCGACACGCGCAGCCAGATGGCATCCTGGTCGTCGTCGATACGCGCTTCAACAACTTGCTGGACCAGGCCAGATGTTGCCCCCTTGTGCCAGAGAGTCTGACGGGCGCGGCTGAAGTAATGCGCCTCGCCGGTCTCCAGCGTCAGCCGCAGGGCCTCGCCGGTCATCCAGCCCAGCATCAGAACCTCGCCGCTGTCCGCGTCGGTGGTGATGCAGGGCATGAGCCCGTCGGGGCCGAACTTGGGTGCCAGCACGCAGCCCTCTTCGACTTCCTCGACCGATTGGCGGGGGGCGAAACGAATATTGTCCACTTGGATACCTTGCTATTAGATATGTTATACCATAACAATCACGGCCATTCCTGCTTCGCAACCCGAAAGAGCGGCCCGACATGCAAAGCCAGATCCCTGTCACCTTGCTCACCGGCTTTCTGGGCGCGGGAAAAACCACGCTATTGAACCGCCTGCTGCACGATCCCGCTGCAGGCCGTATTGCGGTAGTTGTCAATGAGTTCGGCGATGCAGGCCTGGATCATGACCTGATCGAGGAAACCGCCGAAGATGTGGTTCTGATGGCGGCAGGCTGCATCTGCTGCTCAATCCGCGGGGATTTGTCGAAGACGCTGATGTCTCTGCTGAAGCGCCGCAACACGGGAGACCTGGCGTTTGACCGCGTGGTGATCGAAACAACCGGGCTGGCGGATCCAGGACCCGTCCACCACACTTTGCTGATCGACAAGGAATTAGCCGCCAGCTTTGCACTGGATGGTATCGTCACAGCCGTCGATTCCGTTCTGGGCGAGAACACGTTGAACCAGCACGCCGAGGCGCAGGCGCAGGTTGCCATGGCCGACCGGATTGTTCTGACCAAGCGGGATCTGGCAAACCGGGCCGCCAAACGGGCGCTGACGCGGCGCCTTGACCGGCTGAACCCAGGCGCCCAGCGGATCGAAGCCGACCATGGTGCCGTTCCTTCGGGGGCTTTGTTCCGCTTAAGTGCCATGCGCCGGGAGACATCACGCAGCCACGCCCTCGACTGGCTTGCGGCGTCTGCCGCAGCTGCACCGGCAGACCCTTTGGCGGGGCTATCCGGGTT
>JBFOLS010000026.1:0-2928 GCA_040830225.1 Leisingera sp. | reverse complement strand
GTCAGCAGCGTCATCTCGGTCAGCAGTTTCGGATAGCCGGTGTCGACATCCGACAGAAGGCCGAAGGCGGTGACGGTTTGCAGCCCCTCCTTAGTATTCTTGGGGCGGCCGTTCACATATTTAAAGCCGTACATCTCGCCATACGAGGTGGGAATCAGTTCGATAACACCAACGGGCGAGCGGGAGGCCACGCGCTGGGTCTTGTCGAAGCTCTCCCAGCGTCTGAAATCGCTCTCGATCTCGGCGGCCAGGTCTTGCAGCAGTTTCTCGATGCCGATGCGATGAACAAGGCCCATCATATGCTCGACGGAGACAAAGGGCACCATGGCAAGGTCGGAGGGAAGCGGGGGCATCAGGCGTCTCTTTTCTGAAGGAGGGACATAGCCAGGCCGGAGGCGATGATCACCACGATCCCGGTCCAGGCAAGGGGGGTGGCCGCCGTGCCCCAGAGGAGGAAACTCCATAGGCCGGCGAAGATGAGAAATGAGTATTCGAAAACCGATACAAAAGCCGGCGTGCCGATCCGGTAGGCCTGCGCGATGAGCGAGACCGCCACCACCGCGCCACCGGCTTGAAACAGGGTCAGCCACAGGAAGCGGGGGCTGGGCGTCACCCAGGCACGGGTCAGGAAGGGACCGGTGGTGTCGGCGTCGGGCATCAGGCTGACGACGACCAGCATGACTAGGCCTGCTGTGCCGATGAAGAGGAAGATTCCCATTGCCAATGCCGGGGCGCTTTCGGTTGCGCAGATGTGGCGGGTCAGCAGCATGCCAAGCCCGTAAAACAGCCCGGCGGCCAGCGGCGTCAGGGAGACTGGTGTGAGGCCCGTGATATCAGGCTGAAGCAGCATCGGCGCACCGCCGAACCCCGTCAAAATGGCCAGCAGCTGCAAGCCGCTCAGCCGTGTGCCGAACAGGAGCGCTGACAGCAGCAGCACCCAGATCGGCGCACTGAACAGACCCGCACCAGCCTGCGCAACGGGCAGCGTGCCAAGGGCGGCAAAGTAGATCAGCAAGCCAATGGAAACTGCCGCGCTGCGCAAGCTTAGCCGCGGCAGGTTTACTGCCCGCAGGGGCTGCCGCAGCAGATGCGCACCGAGCAACAGCATGGGCACCGCAAAGAGTGTGCGGAACAGCTGGAACTGCCAGAGCCCTGCCTCCTGAGAGACCGCAAAGACGAAGTTGTCGATAAAGCTGAGGATGGCGGAGGCCGTCATCGCCAGCCCTGCGGCTGCAATGTTGCTGTTGGTCTGCATTTTCGTCGTCCTTGGATGGGGTCAGCCGCCCGTTTGATCCATGGCGTCCAGAACTTCATCAATCGAACGTATTGCACCGTGCTGAAGGTATTCCATTGCCTTCAGAGATGCATTGTGGGCTTCGAAACTGGAGCCAGCAACGCAGTCTTCCACCACACGGCAGAAGTAGTCGCTCTGGTGGCCGTCAACGAAAGTGTAATGCACACAGACGTCGGTCAGTCCGCCTGTGAGGATCAGGGTTTCGGCCTTAAGGCCGCGCAGAAGGATCTCCAGATCGGTGCCGTAGAAGGCCGAGTAACGCCGCTTGGAGATGCGGTAGTCGTCGGGGCGCATGCCCAGTTCTTCTTCCGCAAAATCTGTCAGCGGATTGCTATCCAGGCAATGCACCGTCTCGTCTCCGTCCAACTCGCGGCCGAAGTCGATCAGATTGGCGCGGTGGATCTCCTGGATGAAGACAACGGGGATGTCCCTTTCGCGCGCCTTGTCGATCACCACTTTGGTGCGCGCCATACGCTCCGCATAATCAGGCATATGGGCGATGGAACGTTCGTCGTCGGGGATCGGAGCAAAGGTTGATTTCTGGATATCAATGACGATCACTGCGGCGCGGCCTTCGATCAGCTCGCGTTTCTTCGGAGTTGCATTGGTCATCGGTGTACCTTTCGACAGTCGTTTGTGAGGTGTTCCTGCACGGTAGGCCCAGCACGGGAAGGGAAATTCAAGCAGCAGCATTGGCCTGATCTGAAGGGGCGGTTTCACGCGGACGCAAGTGGCGCAGGTAGCGTTTCTCGGCCATGCGAAAAGCAATGGAGATCAGGAAGACGATGCCCATGTAGAAGAGCATCGCGGAGATGAAGCCCTCGTAAGCCAGATAGTAGCGCCCGTTCAGCCAGCGGCCCACACCCAGAAGGTCCTGAAGGGTCACGGTGCTGGCGATGACCGATCCATGCAGAGTGAAGATCACTTCGTTGGAATAGGCGGGCAGCGCTCGGCGGAAGGCGCTCGGCAGCACCACAAGCCGCATCCGGGTGAAGGGGGACATGCCGCAAGCCTTGGAGGCTTCGATCTCGCCCTCAGGTGTGGTTTCAATCGCGCCTTTCAGGAACTCTGTCGTGTAGGCGGCCGTATTCAACGTGAAGGCAATCAGCACACACCACCATGGGTCACTCAGGACCGGGCCCCAAAGGAAGGAGTTGCGCACGGCCTCGAACTGGCCAAGACCAAAGTAAAAGAGATAGGTCTGCACCAGCAGCGGCGTGCCGCGGAAAGCGTAGGTATAGCCCCAGATCACGTGGTTCCACCCCGGCTTGCGATAGGCGCGCGCAATGGCCATGGGGATTGCCAGGAGGCCGCCGAGGAACAGCGCCAGGAAAGTCAGCTGCAGGGTGACCAGGGCGCCCTCGAAGAATTTGCCAAGGTTGTCATAGATCAGAAGGAAGTCCAGTGGCGAGAGGTTCTCGCTGATGTGGCGGAGGTACTCGAGGAAAGTGCGTTCGGTTTCCATATCGTCAGGCCCTTTTCACGCCGGCGCTGTAGCGGCGGTCGACCCAGCGCAACAGCAGATCGGAGATGCCGGTGATCACCAGGTAGATGAACAGTACCGCAATCATGAAGGTGAACAGCTTGTGGGTGGAGCGGCCCGCAGCAAAGGCGTTCCAGACCAGATCATGCAG
>JBFOLS010000025.1:0-6364 GCA_040830225.1 Leisingera sp. | reverse complement strand
CTACTTGAGCAGTAATCAAGTCAGCCCGTCCCAGATCAGCTTGGCGCCGGTCACCGTCAGCAGAACGTAGGTGAGCGCAAAGAACCAGCGCTCCGGAATACTGTGATGCAGCCGCACCCCCAGCCAGGCGCCCAGCAGCGCAAACGGCGCCAGCATCAGATCGAGCATCAGCGTGTCCCAGGTAAACATGCCCAGCCAGGCATACGGCACTGCTTTGGCAATATTGATCGCCCAGAAGATCAGCACGGTGCTGGCTTGGTACTCGGTCTTCCGCAACTTCTGGCTGAGAAGATAGACCGCCGCTGGCGGTCCGCCCGCATGGCTGACGAAACTGGTGAACCCCACCGCCACCCCGGCGAGCAGCCCCGACCTGTCCGAAAGCCGGGAGACCGGTCCGCTGCGCACTCCCAGCCGGCCGCGCATCTGCCACAGCACAAACCCCACCGAGACTGCACCGATCAGCACGCGCATCGCGTCCGCGTTCACGGCAGAATAAAGCCAGGCACCCAGCGCTACACCTGGCAGCCCTCCGGCAATCAGCAATAGCGACGCACGCAGGTTCCAGCGCCCCCAATAGGGTTTCAGCGTTGCCAGATCGATCAGCATCAGCAGAGGCAGCATCAGCGCCAGCGCCATTCCTGGCTCCAGCACCAGCGCCAGAATCGAGGCCGAGGCAAATGCGGCGCCGGAACCGAAACCGCCTTTGGAGACGCCCGCGAAAACGACCGCAGGGATGGCAAAAACGAAAAACATAGCATCAAATGCCGTCATCGCCCGTCCTCGAAAGCCCTAAATTTCCTGCGTTTTAGCGGTACCACTACTGCATACGCAAGTATACAGAGCTCTTTGCCGCAGCGCAGAACCCTTGCACGGAGGGCCGTTACGCCGTAGGCATCAGGAAATTTCAACCGGACCGGAGACATTTCCCAATGGCACGACCCAAAATCGCCCTCATCGGCGCAGGTCAGATCGGCGGCACCCTCGCACACCTCGCAGCCCTCAAAGAACTCGGTGACGTTGTCCTCTTCGACATCGCTGAAGGCACCCCCGAAGGCAAGGCGCTGGACATCGCGGAATCCGGCCCCTCCGAAGGCTTCGACGCCTCGCTCAAGGGCACCCAGTCTTATGAGGATATCGCAGGCGCCGACGTCTGCATCGTGACCGCCGGCGTGCCGCGCAAGCCGGGCATGAGCCGCGACGACCTGCTGGGCATCAACCTGAAGGTGATGAAATCGGTTGGCGAAGGCATCCGCGACCACGCGCCGGACGCATTTGTGATCTGCATCACCAACCCGCTAGACGCAATGGTCTGGGCGCTGCGCGAGTTTTCCGGCCTGCCCCACGCCAAGCTCTGCGGCATGGCCGTTGTTCTCGACTCCGCCCGCTTCCGCCACTTCCTGGCCGAGGAATTCAACGTCTCCATGAAAGACGTCACTGCCTTCGTTCTGGGCGGCCACGGCGACACCATGGTGCCCTCCGTGCGTTACTCCACCGTCGCAGGCATCCCGCTGCCCGACCTGGTCAAGATGGGCTGGACCACTCAGGAGAAACTGGACGCCATCGTGCAGCGCACCCGTGACGGCGGCGCCGAGATCGTCGGCCTGCTGAAAACCGGCTCCGCCTTCTACGCACCCGCCACCTCGGCGATCGAAATGGCCGAAGCTTATCTGAAAGACCAGAAGCGCGTGCTGCCCTGCGCTGCCTACTGCACCGGCGAGATCGGCGTCAGCAACATGTATGTGGGCGTCCCCACCGTGATCGGCGCCGGCGGCATCGAAAAGATTGTCGACATCCAGCTGACCGAAGAAGAGCAGACCATGTTCGACAGCTCGGTCAACGCAGTGAAAGGCCTGGTTGACGCCTGCAAAGGCATCGACAGCTCGCTGGCCTAAGCCAAACGCTTGAATTCACGGAGAAGGCACGCCACGTATTGTGGTGTGCCTTTTTCTTTTGGAGCGCTTCCATGAAGACAATCCGCATGTTTGCCGCGGCTTGCCTTGGGCTACTCCCGATAGCGGTGCAAGCTCAGCCAGCCGCCACCCTGGCCCGGGACGGGCTGGAAAAACGGCTCGCAGCCATTTCGGACCAGGGTCCTGGCCATGGTTTTGAGACCGGAATGCTGCAAACACTGCGCGCGGTCGAAAAAACCCTGCAAGCCCGCTATGAATATGGCCTTGGCGAAGAGATTACCGATCTGCCGGTCCTCCGCCTGGAGTTCGGCGGCCTTGCCAATCCGGCACCGAAGACACAGCACCCGGAGACGCTGACACGCATCATCAGCACCTTCGTCGCTGACGTGCGGCAGGCCCAGGCCACGCTGAACGGTGCGGAGGTCCGGCCGTTTGAACTGAACCTGCAGGATCTCTGGTTCGACATCGACAGCGACGGCGTGCGTTCGGAGCATGAAAACGCCGTTTCCATACTGGCGCCTGCCTTCCTGAACTGGCGCGCCCTGAGCGACGCCAAGGATACCGGCCTGCTGGAAGCCCAAATGCCTATCCGCTTTGACACGGCCGACCATGAATGGCTGCTTGCCTATACCTATCTGCTGACCGGTTTTGGCAGCGCCTTCACGGCCTTCGACCCGGCGCCGGTTTTCAAAGACCTGGCCCGGCAGCGGGCAGCAATGGCCGATGCCCCGCAAATCGAACAGTTCTATGACCCTGCCGAAGTCAAAGCGGATATCGCAGCCCTGGAAGCGGAACTCTCGGAAGCCGAAACCCGGATGGATCCTCTATCAGAACAGATCAAACAGCTGAGAGCGGCGGAAAACGAGATCTGGGCACAAATAAAGGCGGCGACGTCGGAGGCAAAGAAGACGGAGCTGCGAGCCGAGCTTCAGCAGCTCCAGCAGGACATCACACCGCTGAATGACAGCCTCAACGAAATGCGCCGGTCCAGTGCATTCCTGCGGGGCGAATTGCAAGCAGCAAAAGCCAAATTGCCGGAACGGGAACAGCCCGGCCGGTCCGGCAGGTTTATGAAACAGTCCACGCTGGACGCTCTGTACGTGACCTTTGCCGCACTGCGCCAGCAGCCCGACCCCAATCGCATCCGGGCGGCGCGGGACGACTGGAAAGCGATGATTGCCCACAACCGCGCTTTCTGGAGCAAGCTGGAACTGGAGACCGATAATGACCGCGAATGGATACCCAATCCGGACCAGCAGTCGGCCCTGCCCTTCACGCTGCCGCCTGGGACCGCCGAGGCCTGGCAGCGGATTCTGAGCGACGCCGAAGCGGTGCTGGAGGGCAAACTGCTGATCCCGCACCCGCAGTTTCCGGCCGGCTACGGCATCAATGCCGCCGCCTATTTCGATGACCCTTCGCCCCTGAACCTGCTGGACTGGCTGCACGGCATCGGCGCCTACCGCTATGCGGCCCGCGGGCCGCTGATGACAGGACAAAGCTGGCGGGCCTTCAACCGGCTGACCCGCGGCAATGCGACCGGCTTTGCACTGTTCCTGAATTGATCCCGGCGCCGCGGCGCCGGTTCAGCCCCGCGATGACGCTTCCGCCGCATGAAACGGCGGGAGCAGCCTTTGACGCTTGGTTCGAATCACTCCTGTTAAGCTTTCGAAAAAATGTGATCACACCCCCAAAAAGCGTGATCACAAAACTCGAAAATCTTCATCATTTCCCCGCACCCTGTCAAAAAAGCCTTTAACACTTGGCTTTAAGACGGCCTATTAAACACAATCAATTGCAGCCAGACGGGACAGTTTCAGATGAACATCCACGAATATCAGGCCAAAGCCCTCCTTCGCAGCTACGGTGCCCCGGTGTCAGACGGCAAGGTGGTGCTGAAGGCCGAGGACGCCAAAACCGCAGCAGGCGAACTGGACGGGCCGCTTTGGGTCGTCAAAGCGCAGATCCACGCAGGCGGCCGCGGCAAGGGTTCCTTCAAGGAAGCAGATGCCGGAGAAAAGGGCGGCGTGCGCCTGACCAAATCCGTGGAAGAGGCGGCCGAGGAAGCCAAGAAGATGCTGGGCCGCACCCTGGTCACGCATCAGACCGGCCCGGCGGGCAAGCAGGTGAACCGGATCTACATCGAAGCCGGTTCCGGCATTCAGACCGAGATGTACCTGGCGCTGCTGGTGGACCGCCAGACCTCGCGCATCTCCTTCGTCTGCTCCACCGAGGGCGGCATGGACATCGAGGAAGTGGCCGCCGCCACCCCGGAAAAAATCCTGTCCTTCTCGGTTGACCCGGCCACCGGCTATCAGGCCTACCACGGCCGCCGCATCGCCTTCTCGCTGGGCCTCGAAGGCGTGCAGGTCAAGCAGTGCGTCAAGCTGATGGGCCAGCTGTACCAAGCCTTCGTCGAGAAGGACATGGAGATGCTGGAGATCAACCCGCTGATCGTGGGCGACGACGGCAACCTCAAGGTGCTGGACGCCAAGGTCGGCTTTGACGGCAACGCGGTCTACCGCCATTCGGACGTGGCCGAGCTGCGCGACACCACCGAGGAAGACCCGAAAGAGCTGGAAGCCTCGAAATACGACCTGAACTACATCGCGCTGGACGGTGAGATCGGCTGCATGGTGAACGGCGCAGGCCTGGCGATGGCCACCATGGACATCATCAAGCTCTACGGTGCCGAGCCTGCCAACTTCCTCGACGTCGGCGGCGGCGCCACCAAGGAGAAGGTGACCGAAGCCTTCAAGATCATCACCTCCGACCCCAACGTCAAAGGCATCCTGGTGAACATCTTCGGTGGCATCATGCGCTGCGACGTGATCGCCGAGGGCGTGGTGGCTGCGGTCAAGGAAGTCGGCCTGCAGGTGCCGCTTGTGGTCCGCCTGGAGGGCACCAACGTCGAGAAAGGCAAGGAGATCATCAACACCTCCGGCCTCGACGTGATCGCCGCGGACGACCTGAAAGACGGCGCCGAGAAGATCGTGAAGGCGGTGAAAGGCTAATAATGGGACTTTTGCCTGTGCCAGGCCAAATCGGTCTGCCACAGGCAAGACTAACTAGGTGCATAACGGAACTTAAGGAAACATATGCGCGCTCTTCTTTTTATTATCGGGTTTTCTCTGATCATTGGCACGATCCAGAAACTGCTCGGAAAATCGAAGGGTAAACTGGCCGCAATCACACTTGGCCAAATCGCAGTTTCGTACGGGCTTTTCTGGTTCGTAATCGGTTCCAGCCCCTACGCTCCATTTGCAGGACAGGCAATTGCCGCATCACTTGCAGCCCCCATCGCAATGAATATCGTCAGCGGGCTTTATTTCGCTGACAAGCTTAGCAGGCAGAAAGGCTGAAAATGGCAGCCCTCACAAGCGAAAACACCATGCGTTTCGAGCGGTACTACCCTGTTTTTTCGCGCGTTTTTGACGATGATCGGGATCAAGCCTCGTGAAAGCCTTCGTCTACCTCATAGGCTTGCAGCAGGCCACGGGCCGGGCAGCGCTGATGCAGCAGGAGCTGGATCAGGCCGGGCTCACGGCTCAGCGCATCGACGCGGTGGACAGCACCAAGGTCAGCCGCGAGGAGATGCTGCAGCAATGCGCTTCCGAGGGCAACTGGGGCTATTTCCAGACCAAGGACATGGCCTGCACCCTCAGCCACGCCAAGGCCTGGGAGGCATTCCTGGCCTCGGATGCCGATGTGGCGCTGATCCTCGAGGATGACGTCTTCCTGTCGCCCGACACCGGCGCCTGGCTGGCGGATCTTTCCTGGTGGCCTGCGGATGCCGGCATCGTCAAGTTTGAACGCTGGCGGGCCAAGAAACTGCAGGTGGCGCTTGGCAAGGATGGCTTCACCCATCTGGGCCGCGGTGTCCGCCGGATGCTGTCCCGCCACGCCGGCGGTGCGGCCTATGTGATATCGCGCAAGGCAGCCCAGCACCTGCTGGACAGCCGCCCGTTCGACATCACGCTCGACAACCTGCTGTTCAACTTTGACGCCTCGCTGCCGGCCCGCGGCATCAAGGTCTATCAGGTCCAGCCGGCGCTTGCCGAACAGGGCAACGAGGCACCGGACGAACACGCCATCGGCCCGCCGCGCCACAGGCCCAAGGGCTGGCCGCTGATCCGCCAGAAACTCCGGCGCGGGATCTACGAGTTCCGCGGCGGCTTCCGAATACTTCCCAGTGTGGTCTTGGGGCGGGCCACCCTCGAAAAAATCCGCTTCGACGGCCAGGCACTGGCCACCCCACAGAACCAACAGACACACACCGCTTGAAGGAACCAAAACATGGCAGTCCTCATCGACGAAAACACCAAGGTCATCTGTCAGGGCGTCACCGGCTCGCAGGGCACATTCCACTCCGAACAGACCATCGCCTACGGCACCCAGATGGTCGGCGGCGTGACCCCCGGCAAAGGCGGCCAGACCCACCTGAACCTGCCGGTCTT
>JBFOLS010000024.1:0-3563 GCA_040830225.1 Leisingera sp. | reverse complement strand
GCCGCGATTTTCTAGCACATAAGGTCTTGTGGGAGCGGTAAGACCAAGGAGCGCCAGAACCATGCGCCTATTGCCCTTCGTCCTCGCAGCTGGATTGCTGCCTGCGGCGGCAACAGCCCAATGCGGCGGCGGTTTTCAGAACTTTGTCAAGCTGATGAAGGATGAGGCAGTTCAGGCCGGTTACGACACCGCCACGGTCAACGCTTTCTTCTCCGGCACCCGCCAGGACCCCAGCGTCCTTAAGGCCGACCGCGGCCAGGGCGTGTTCCAGAAGCCCTTCATCGAGTTCTCCCGCCGCTTGATCTCGCAGAACCGCCTGAACCGCGGCCGCCAGATGGCAAAGAAACACGACGCCACCTTCAAAAGGATCGAGAGCACCTATGGCATCGACCGCGGTGTTCTGCTGGCTTTCTGGGCATTTGAAACCGACTACGGCGGCTACCAAGGTGATTTCAACACCCGCGACGCATTGGTTACCCTGGCGCACGACTGCCGCCGGCCCGAGCTGTTCCGTCCGCAAGTGTTTTCGGCACTGGAACTGTACAGCCGGGGCAACTTCGATCCCAAGCGCACCACCGGTGCCTGGGCGGGCGAAATCGGCATGGTGCAGATGCTGCCCGGCGACATTCTGGAGCATGGCGTTGATGCCGACGGCGACGGCAAGGTCAGCCTGAAGACCTCGGCGCCCGATGCACTGATGTCCGGCGCCCGGATGCTGTCGCACCTGGGCTGGCAGCCTGGGCAGCCCTGGCTGCAGGAAATATCCATCCCAGAGGGGCTGGACCTGTCGCTGACCGGCACTGCCCGCAAGAAATCCGTAGCACAATGGCGCGAGCTGGGAGTCGCCGCCCGCGACGGCAAGCTGCCGGCCCCTTCGATGCGTGCATCGCTGCTGCTGCCGCAGGGGCACAAGGGGCCGGCTTTCCTCGCTTACCCGAACTTCGACGTCTACTTCGAGTGGAACCAGAGCTTCACCTATGTGTTGACAGCTGCCTATTTCGCCAACCGGCTGCAAGGCGCCGAAGTTTATGACGCTGGCAAGCCGGAGGGCGGGCTGACCGGTTCTCAAATGAAGCAGCTGCAGCAGAAGCTGCAGGCCTTGGGCCATAACGTCGGAAAAATCGACGGCATCCTCGGCGCCCGCACCCGGCTGGCTGTGCAAAAGGAACAAGCCCGCCTCGGCCTGCCCGCCGATGCCTGGCCGACACCTGCGCTGCTGCAAAAGCTTTAACGCACCGGGAACCGCTCTCCTTTTTCGGTGATCAGGATCACCCGGGTGCCGTTGTGAACGTACAAATCGCAGCGGGCAAACCCGTTGGAAAAGTCGACGCAGATGCTGCCGTCGCCGGCAATCCGGTAGGTGCCCCAGGCGGTGCCGCCGCCGTTTTCCGGCGAGTAGGTATAGGAATAGACGCCGTCGCTGCCGTAGAGCGACTCGCCGCCATCGTGAAAACGGAAGGACTGTCCCGGCAGCGCCTCCAGCTCATTCTGCGCAAAGGGGGTATCGCCCGGCTTCAGCGGCCATTCGCCTGCCAAGGCATTGCCTGCCAGCAGGCACAGAAAAAGGGGCATGATCCGTTTCATGCCCCCACACTAGCGATGGAACCTGCGGATTGCTGTCACGTTCCAGTGACAGGCCGGTTTACCAGCCTATGAACTCTTCGAACTCTTGCATTGCTCGGTTCCACTTTCCTACAGCCTGAGCAAAGTCATCCGCGCTCAGACCATTGTTGCCGAGAAATACATCCATTTCGATCCGCGCCGCCCCCTCTTCGGAGATGTAGCCGCGGGCAAAGCGGTTTTCACGGTTCCACTCGTTGATCTTGGAAACGCGGACACCGCCATCAGTCTGATAGCCCGAGAAAAACTGGATGGCATCACAGTTGGTGTTATCACTGCAGCCGTAATAATAGACCGAAAAATCGTTGCCGTAATATTCGACCTTCAGGTTCGGGTCGCCAACGCTGTCGGTGGTCACCTCGACCTGTGCGCCTTCATCCCGGAAGAAATTTGCCACGCTCTCGCCGGTCTTGGCCACCACATTCTGGGCCGCCGCGGGCAGCGGCACCATCAGGACCGCAGCGGCGGCAATTGCTTTCAGCTTATTCATTTGTCACTCCACAAAAATTTTCAAATCGTCAGGCCGGCACCGATCCCCGCGGCGACGGAGGCCCTTAAGCTACCATCGCCTCTGCCTTCTTGAGGTCAACCGAAACAAGCTGGCTGACGCCTTTTTCCTGCATTGTGACGCCGAACAGCCGGTCCATCCGCGCCATCGTCACCGCGTGGTGGGTGATGATCAGGAAGCGGGTGTCGGTCTGGCGGCACATCTCGTCCAGCAGGTCGCAGAAGCGGGTGACGTTGGCATCATCGAGGGGCGCGTCGACCTCATCCAGCACGCAGATGGGCGCCGGATTGGACAGGAACACCGCAAAAATCAGCGCCATGGCAGTCAGTGTCTGCTCGCCGCCGGAAAGCAGCGACAGCGTCGACAGCTTCTTGCCCGGCGGTTGGCACATGATCTCGAGCCCCGCATCCAGCGGGTCATCGCTTTCGACCATGACCAGATTGGCCTCGCCGCCGCCGAACAGATGGGTGAACAGCATGGCAAAGCTGTTGTTCACCTGCTCAAACGCAGTCAGCAGCCGTTCGCGGCCTTCACGGTTAAGGCTGGCGATCCCGTCGCGCAGGGTCTTTACCGCGCCTTCCAGATCCAGCTTTTCGGCCACCAGCGTGTCATGCTCGTTCTGCACCCCACGAGCGTCTTCCTCTGCGCGCAGGTTTACCGCGCCCAGAGCATCGCGCTGGCGCTTGTAGCGGTCGACGTCGTGTTCCAGATCGTCCGAGGCGGGCATTTCATCCGGCGACACGCCGAGTTTTTCCAAGAGCGCCTGCGGCGTGATCTGCTGGGCTTCGATGATCCGGCCCGCCGCCTGGGTAACCGCATCCTTGGCCGCATCGCTGCGCGCCTCCGAGCGGGCCCGTGCCTCGCGCGCTTCCGAAGCCAGCCGCTCGCATTCGCGCTCCTTGTGAACCGCTTCGCGCAGCTCAGCTTCCGCCGCAATCAGCGCTTCGGTGGCGGCGGATTTGCGGGCTTCGGCCTCGGAAATCGCCTCGTTAAGCTCTTCCCGCTTCTCGGCAATCTCCGCTGGAACCGCATTGGCCTCTTCCAGCTCCTCCTGCGAGGCTTCGCGGCGTTCAGCCAGTTCCTCGATCCGCGCCTCGGCACTTTCCAGGCGGTGGCGCCAGCCGGAAAGCTCCTTGGTCACCTCCTGCGCACGCTTGGTGCGGGCCTCGCCCTCGCGGCGCAGCTCATCGTGGCTGGAGCGGTGCGTCAGCATGGTGATCCGCGCTGCCTCGACCGATTGCTTGATGTCCTCAACTGCGGTGCGGGCCTGATCCAGATCACCCAGATCGCCCAGTGCCTTCTCAGCCTCTTTCAGTTGCAGGCTGGCGTTCAGCGCATCTTCCGCATGGCGGGAGACCGCAATCCCTAAGGTCTCTAACTTTGCCTCGGCCAGGTTGCGGTCCGCCTCCGCGCGGCTGAGCGCACGGGCTGCGTC
>JBFOLS010000023.1:0-9845 GCA_040830225.1 Leisingera sp. | reverse complement strand
GCGGGCGCCTGCAGACCCCGGGCCGGGTAGCTTTGCTGGGCGGCGCGGACGCCGGCGGGGCCATCGGGGAGGCGCGCCGGGGGGGTTACACGGGCGATATGTGGCCGGTGAACCCGCGCCGGAGAGAAGTGGCGGGGCTGCCCTGTTTGGCCTCGCTGAAAGATCTGCCCGGCGCTCCGAATGCGGTGTTTCTGCCCATCCCCGCCGAACCCGCGATTGAGGCAATCAGCCAGCTCGCCGCCATGGGGGCAGGGGGGGTGGTCTGCTACTCAGCCGGCTTTGCGGAAACCGGCGGCGATGGCACAGCCCGCGAGAAGGCGCTGCGCGAAGCAGCAGGCGGGATGGCTCTGATCGGCCCCAACTGCTATGGAATGATCAACTACCTCGACGGTTCCGCGCTGTGGCCATTCACTCATGGCGGCAGTTGCCCGGGATACGGCGCTGCGGTCATTACCCAGTCGGGCATGTTTTCATCAGACATCACGATGAGCCAGCGGTCGCTGCCGCTGACCCATATGATCTCGGCGGGCAATCAGGCGGTGCTAGCGCTGGAGGACTTCGTCGAGGCGCTGGCCGGCAACCCTGCAGTGCGGGCCATCGGCCTGCATATCGAAGGTTTGCGCGACGTAGCCCGCTTTGAACGCGCCGCGGTGGCGGCAATCCAGGGCGGGACCCCCATCGTGGCGCTCAAGACCGGCCGCTCGCAGATCGGAGCCGCGCTGACACAAAGCCACACCGGGTCTCTGTCGGGTGCAAACGAGCTTTATGACGCGCTCTTTGACCGGACTGGCGTGATTGCAGTGTCCAGCCCGTCTCAATTCGTCGAGACACTGAAGTACCTATGCGTGGCAGGGGCGCCCGAGGGGCACAATATCATGGGGTTCACTTGTTCCGGCGGCGGCGCAACCATGCTGGCGGACCATTCCGAATCCATCGGCCTCTCGTACCCTGCCTTCAGCGAAGGCGACCGGGAGTTTTTGCAGAAACTGTTGCCCGCAATTGCAACCGTGTCCAACCCGCTGGACTACACCACGCCGATCTGGGGCCAGCCCGAATATACGAAGCCTGTCTTTGCTGAAGCGGTGACCCGGTCCGGCGCGGATGCTGTCATGCTGGTGCAGGACTATCCGGCACCGGGACTTGACGAAACCAGACCCTTCTATCTAGCCGATGCGATGGCGCTGGCAGATGCGGTGCAGGAGATCGGACTCCCGGCGGCTATTTGTTCAACAATCCATGAAAACATGGATGCGGATACCCGGGCTGAACTGATCGCGCGGGGCATAGCGCCAATGATGGGAATCCACGAAGCCCTGAACGCCACCGCTCAGGCCGCAAACTGGGCCAAGGCACGCGACCGGATCGGCGCTTGCCCGCCTGAACCTTTGCTGCAGGCACAGATACCTGACAAGCTCACAATGCTGCATGAAGCTGCCAGCAAAGCCTTGCTCGACGGCAGCGGGGTAGCCCTGCCTGACAGTGCTTTGGTCTCCGGCAAAGACGCCCCTGCGGCGGCTGAGGACCTTGGCTTTCCGGTAGCGCTGAAAATGATAAGCACACGGCTGGCTCATAAGACCGAAGCCGGTGCAGTCCGGCTGGGGCTGGACAGTGCTGAAGCGGTTGCCGAAGCGGTCGCGGAAATGGTTGAAACCGTGCGCAGCTACGATCCCGATGCCGTTTCAGACTTTTTTCTGGCCGAACGCATGGCCGCCCCTCCGGTGGCGGAAATGATCGTAGGCATCCGCCGTGATCCGCAATTCGGCCTGGCGATGACGATCGGCAGCGGCGGCGTGCTGGTCGAGCTGCTGAAAGACACCGCGACGCTGCTTCTGCCGGCAAGCGCAACAGACATCCGCCGAGCTTTGGAAAGACTGAAGCTCAGTAAACTGCTGAGCGGGTTCCGCGGCCGGCAGCAAGTGGATCTGGACGGGCTGGCCGCCCGGCTGGCGGAACTGGGCGACTTCGCTTTGGTGCATGCCGACAGCATCGCTGAAATCGAGATCAACCCCTTGTTAGTGCATGAAAACAGCGTGACCGCAGTGGATGCGCTGATCCATGTGGCCGGCAACGGACCGCACTCCCGGCAATAAAGGTTGCAGGACAATGAAATCCTATGGGCACTATATCAGCGGCCAATGGTCCAATCCGGCCTCGAATGCTTGGTTCGACACGCAGAACCCCTATACCGGCGAGACATGGGCTCAGATCGCTCAGGGATCGGCCACAGATGTGGACCGGGCAGTCGCCGCAGCGAAATCTGCCTTTGACGGGGAATGGGGCGCTCTGACTTCTACAGCCCGAGGCAAGCTGCTGATGGGTTTGGCCGACTTGATCGAGCGAGACGCAGCCCGTCTAGGCGAGCTTGAAGTCCGGGACAATGGCAAGCTGCTGGCCGAGATGGGAGCTCAGACGCGTTATATTTCGGAATGGTACCGCTATTATGGCGGGCTCTCTGACAAGATTGAAGGCGCCGTTATCCCATCCGACAAGCCGGGGGCTTTCAATTTCACCCGCTATGAACCGCTGGGAGTGATCGCCATGATCACCCCGTGGAATTCACCGCTGCTGCTGCTGGCCTGGAAGCTGGCGGCAGCCCTGGCAGCTGGAAACACTGCGGTGGTGAAACCATCAGAGTTCACGCCAGTCTCGACCCTGGAGTTCGCCCGGCTGTTTGCGGAGGCAGGGTTTCCGGCAGGTGTTGTCAATGTCGTTACCGGAGACGGGACCCGGACAGGTGCACCCTTGGTGGCAAACCCGGATGTGGAAAAGGCAGCCTTTACCGGTTCGGACGTGGCCGGGGAAAAGATCTATGAGGCGGCTGCCCGGAAGATCATGCCGGTGACTTTGGAACTGGGCGGCAAATCTCCTAATATCGTTTTTGAGGATGCTGATATCGATGCCGCCGTGATGGGAGCCATATCCGGGGGCTCGCGGCGAGCAGTTTGTATCCCCAGCCATCTTTACCGGGGTTCACAACGGCATTCGGATTGCTCAGGAAGAGGTGTCGGCCCAGTGCTGGCCGTGATCCCTTTTGAGGACGAAGCAGAAGCGGTTGAGATTGCCAATGACACCGCGTTTGGCCTCGCGGCTGGCGTCTGAACGTCTGATATCAGCCGTGCGCTGCGTATGTCTGACCGGCTGCAGGCGGGAACCGTCTGGGTCAACACTTACCGCGCGGTCAGCTTCACTTCTCCGTTTGGCGGTTACAAACGCTCCGATGAAGGACGCGAAAGCGGCAAGGAAGCGATCAAGGAATTCCTCCAGACAAAATCCGTCTGGATTGCCCATGAAACCACTGTACAGAACCCATTCGTGATCCGGTAACCGGCAATCGAGCAAATACAGTCCTCAAGCAGCCAATGCGAACCACATCTGCGGCAGCTCGCATAAACCATTCGCAATCGGATCGAGCTTGCAAGCGACGGCTGTAATGACAGCCTGATGCGCCTTTCCCGAGGTGTAAAGACTGTCATCAAAGGTCTCAGTACAAGATTACAGCGCCCCAGAATAATCTCGTAATCCATCTTATGTTAAAAATACTGAAAGGCGCCTGAGCTTTGGCTTACCTTCGGACCGCGCGAGCAAGAGACCTCGCAAACCGATGGCCGCAGGAAATTCAACCCTGGGGTGAATATTTAGTTGACCTGGAGGATGCTCCTCGCCTGTCCAGGCGCATAATTGGCGGAAGACCGTAATAAACCGCTGCGTCCGCAGGGGCGCCCGCAGCCGCCGGGAGAGTTACAAAGCAATGGGTCCGAAAACCCGCATACAAGAATTCGTCTCTGAGGACTGTGGTACCATGCTGGTGACCTGGGGGCTGACGTTTGTTGTGCTTCTGGGAATTGCGGCAATGTCTTTTGATCTTGGCCGCACCGGCATCACCCGCAGCGAGCTGCAGACGTTCACGGATAATGTAGCGCTGGCGGCCGCGGGAGAGCTGGACGGGCAGCAAGACTCGATTACAAGGGCCCGCGCCGCGGCAGGAAATCTTATCAGCGACCGCAAAACTTTTGGCTCCGGCGGCAGCGTGCTGAGCGGCGACACCGATTTCACACTGACCTTCTATTCCGAAATACCCGACGACGACACGGCGGCAATGACTGCGGTCACCACCGATCCGGAAGAAGCTGTCTTTGTTCAGGCCCTGGCCGCGCCCAGCACTGTTGGAGCCACCTTTGGCGCTGCGTTTTCGGCCCTGACCGGAGAAGCGCGGCCGAACGATCTGGCGCGTGCCTCTTCGGTTGCCGGCTTCACACAATACGCCTGCGACATTACCCCGCTGATGTTCTGCGTACCCCCCGGATTTTCAGCAGATGCCAGCGTGGGTCAGATGATCCTGCTGCGCTCCGGCGGCAACGGGTCCGCTTGGGGTCCCGGAGACTTCGGCTTTCTTGACCCTGCGAAAGTCCGGGTTGATGACGACGGCCCCTGCGCCGGCCTGAACGGCGCCCAGCTGGACGCCTGCCTGCTAGGCGCCGAAGGCAGCATCACCCAATGTTTCAGCCAGCGCGGCGTGGACATTGAGCCTGGCCAGAAGGTCGGCATCCGGGATGCGGTCTTTAACGTCCGTTTCGACATGTATCAGGCGATCATGAACGGCAAGCGCAATAACCCGGACTATCCGCCTGCGCCCAATGTCATTAAGGGCATCGTGCCTAAGGGCAAGGGCAGCTGCATCGGCAATAACGAGGAATTGTCGCCTGACACTTTGGGGCTGCCGCGCGATGACTGCTTTGAAAGCGGTGCCTGCTCCCGCTTCGGCGACGGCAATTGGACCGCAGGGCGGATCAGCTATGTCGATGCGAACTACGGCGGGGCGGACCCGCATCCGGGCGCGGCCACCCGGTTCGAGTACTACCAGGCCGAGATTAATGCCGCAGGCGGCCCGGGCGGCGCCGGAAGCATCCTGACCGGTCTTGCAGAGACCGGACGCCCGGTCTGCTCCCCCAACCAGAGCTCGGATTCCTACCGCCGGGTGGTGATTGCTGCCGGAATCGACTGCACGGCAAACCCGGTCAGTGGCTCTGCGACCGACGTTCCGGTGCAAGAGTTTGTAAAAGTTTTTCTGACCGAACCAGTGGGCGATGACGGTGCCTCGCCGCCAACGTTGGACATCTGGGGCGAAGTTGTGGGCAGCGCAGGCGGCGGTGCCGGGGGGACAGGCGACGTGGGGATTTTCCGCGACGTAGTCCAGCTCTACAGATGAACGGATCTTCGACCATACGGCATGTCCCTGCCAGGCTGGCAGCCTTCCGGAACCGGGAAGACGGTGCAGTCCTAGCCGAATTTGCCATGATGCTGCCGGTGATGCTGCTGACTTTTGCGGTGATTATCGAAGGCGGCCGGATGATGTGGTCCTATCAGGCTGCAATATCGGGTGTCCGCGATGCTGCCCGCTATCTGGCCCGGGTCGCGCCCCAGAATATCTGTTCAGCCGGGGGATCCGTCGCCGGGTACCAGTCGCAGCTGACCGCGATAGTCCGCGAAAGCATTCAGGGCAACACGCTGTTTCCAGCCAGCCTGAACGTGACTTCGGTGACACCGGCGCTCAGCTGCCATGCAGGCAGCTACAGGGTGTCGCCTGCACCAGTAGTAGAAATACGGGCCAATTTGACGATGACTTTCCCCTTTTCCGGCATCTTCACGCTGAACGGCAGCAGCCGCCCGGTGATCAGCACAGTCATCGCGGATCAAAGCCGGGTATTCGGGACATGAGGGGCCTTCTCCGGACATATGCTGCACTGCGCCGGTTCCGCCGGGATCAGGGCGGTGCAACTCTGGTGGAGCTGGCCATCGCCATGCCTTTGTTCCTGCTCTTATTCATGGGGATCATCGATTTCGGCCGCATGGCTTTCCACTATGTGGTGGCTGAACGGGCCATGAATGTTGCCTCCCGGGTAGCTGCGGTGCGGCCGCCAGCCTGCGCCGGAGTGCCTGAGATCCATGAACGCAACCCTTCCGCCAGCGGCACGCTGCCCAGTTTCGGTACCTCCTGCCGGACCGGTCCGGATATCTGCCTGGACGCTGGCACAGTGACCTGCAGCGGCTCGGCCGCCAATCCCACTGCAAATGAGATCTGGCAGCTGATACGGGGCGCCATGCCGCCGGGCGCAGACATTGCGGCGCTGTCCTTCAGATACAGCTATGATCAGAACCTCGGATTTCTCGGCGGCCCCTATGTGCCCGTGGTCACTGTTGAGCTGCAGAACCAGACTTTTGGCTTTGTATCGCCGCTGGGCCGGCTCGCGGCCCTGACCGGCGCCACGGCAGACCCCACGCTGGGCGCTGCCGTGCCGTTCCCACCGATGAGCGTTTCCCTGCCAGCAGAAGACTTGGCACTGGGGCAGAACGGATAAACACCTAGAACCGAAGACTTCCCCAGCCCACCCACTTGGCAAGCAGGGGAATGTCTCTTTAAGCCTCAAACGCTCAAGCAGCAGTATTTCAATTCCAAGTAGTCCTCGATCCCGTACTTGGAACCTTCCCGGCCGAGCCCTGACTGCTTAACGCCGCCGAATGGAGCCACTTCGGTGGAGATCAACCCAGTGTTAACGCCGACCATGCCGTATTCCAGTCCTTCCATTACCTGGTAGATCCGGCTCAGATCACGGCTGTAGAAGTAGGAAGCCAAGCCAAACTCGGTGTCATTGGCCGCTGCCAGCACCTCTTCCACCTCCGAGAACCGGAACACTGGCGCCAGCGGGCCAAAGGTCTCCTCACGGGCCACTGCCATCTCCTGGGTGGCGCCGGCAATCACGGTCGGCTGAAAGAATGTACCGCCGCACTCATGCCCGGCACCGCCGGTAGCCACCTTGCCGCCCTTGGCCACCGCATCGGCGATATGCTCGCGCACCTTCTCCACCGCAGCCTCGCTGATCAGCGGCCCGATCGCGGTGCCATCGACAAAGCCGTCGCCCACCGGCAGCGCCGCAACTGCCGCCGACAGTTTTTCGACAAAGGCATCATAGACCGCATCCTGCACATAGATCCGGTTGGTGCAGACACAGGTTTGGCCAGCGTTGCGGAATTTCGAGATCATCGCGCCCTCGACCGCCGCATCCAGGTCGGCGTCGTCAAACACGATGAAGGGCGCGTTGCCGCCCAGCTCCAGCGACAGTTTCTTGATCTGGTCCGCTCCCTGGCGCATCAGGATGCTGCCCACCCCGGTGGAACCGGTGAAGCTGATCTTGCGCATCCCCGGGTTCTCGCAGAATTCCAGCCCGACGCCACGGCTGTCTGTTGACGGCAGAACCGAGAGCACCCCTGCGGGAATCCCCGCCTCTTCGGCCAGCTTGGCAATCGCCAGCGCCGACAGCGGCGTTTCGCTGGCAGGGCGCACCACCATGGCGCAGCCCGCCGCCAGCGCCGGGCCGGCCTTGCGGGTGATCATCGCGTTGGGGAAGTTCCAGGGGGTGATCGCCCCGACCACGCCCACCGGCTGTTTCATCACAAGAATGCGCTTGTCGCGCTGGTGGCCGGGGATGGTGTCGCCATAGATCCGCTTGGCCTCTTCCGCGAACCATTCGATGAAGCTGGCGCCATACATGATCTCGCCCTTGGCCTCGGCCAGCGGCTTGCCCATTTCGGCGGTCAGGATCGCAGCCAGGTCATCAGCATGGGCCACCATCAGTTCGAACCACTTGCGCAGCACCGCCGCGCGCTCCTTGCCGGTGCGCTGCGCCCAGTCCTTCTGCGCAATCTGAGCGGCAGAAATGGCGCCCTTGGCGTCATCAACGGTGCAGTCGGCCACCTCAGCCAGCACCTCGCCGGTGGAGGGGTTCTTGACCGCAAAGCGGGCGTCGCAGGCCTGCCATTCGCCGTTCAGATAGGCGTTATTCAACAGCAGGTCAGGGCGGGAGAGAGAGAGCATGTGCAAAACTCCATTTCAGTAAGGAAAAGGGCGGGGTCTCCCCCGCCCGGTTTCGGATTCTCAGGATCCGGTTCAGGCGTGCAGGTCGCCGTCCAGCGCGGTGCCGTCCGGCGCGCTCGCAGCCGCGCTGGAGGCCGCAGCCGGGTCCTCCATCAGCGACTTGATCACACCCCAGGCCATCATCACGACGAGAACGGAGATCGGCAGCGCGGCGGCAATTGCAGCTGTCTGCAGCGCCGACAACCCGCCGGCCATCAGCAGAACCGCCGCCACCAGGCCCTGCGCCGCGCCCCAGATCACCCGGTGCATTTTCGGCGGATGGGCATTGCCCATCGACAGGATCGTGGTCACCACCAAGGTGCCGGAGTCCGAGCTGGTGATGAACCAGGTCGCCAGCAGGAAGGTGGTCAGCGCCGAGATCACCCAGGCCAGGGTTCCGCCGTCGGCCAGCCGGTCGATGGTGCCGAACAGAGTACCGCCCAAGTTCCAGCTGTTGACCATGTCGATCAGCCCCGCGGTGCCCACGCCGCCTTCGGCGTTCAGCTCAAAGAACAGCGCGTTGCCGCCAAAGATCGAAATCCAGATGAAGGCCATGGTGGTGGGCACTAGCATGGCGCCGAACATGAACTCGCGAATGGTGCGGCCCTTAGAGATACGGGCAATGAACATGCCCACAAACGGCGCCCAGCTCAGCCACCAGCCCCAGTAGAAGATGGTCCAGCCGCCCTGCCAGGCCACATCGCCCGATGCCGAAGCCGTCCAGAAGCCCATCGACAGGAACTGGGTCACGTAATCGCCGGTGGCGTTCAGGAAGAAACCAGCCAGCCACTGGGTGGGGCCAGCGATCACAAAGAACAGGATCAGCGCAATGGTCAGCACGATGTTCCATTCTGACAGGATCTTGATGCCGCGGCCGATACCCGACACCGCCGACAGGGTCGCGATGATCGAGATGATGATGACCAGCGCCACCTGGGTGCCGGTGCCGGGATCGATGCCGAACAGAACATTCATGCCATGCGCCATCTGATTGACACCCAGCCCCATCGAGGTCGCGATGCCGAAGACGGTGCCAAATACCGCCAGCAGGTCAACCGCATGTCCTGCCGGGCCATAGATCCGCTCACCCAGGATCGGGTAGAGCGCCGAACGGAAGGTCAGCGGCAGCTTCTTGCGGAAGGCAAAGTACCCTAGCGCCAGGCCGGTCAGCGTATAGACCGCCCAGCCGTGCAACCCCCAGTGGAAATTGGTCACCCGCACCGCGTCAACCGCGCGCTGCTCGTTCATTTCCGTATGGCCAGCCGCATCGGCAAACGGGTTGTTGGGATAGCCCCAGCCCGCCGAATTGTCGAAGTAGAACAGCGGTTCAGCGACGCCAAAGAACATGATGCCGATCGACACCGATGCCGAGAACAGCATCGCAAACCAGGAAAACCGGCTGAATTCCGGCTTGGCATTGTCATCGCCTAGCCGGATCGAGCCGAACCGGCTGAACATCAGGAACAGACAGGCAAACAGGATGATGATCACCGAGCTGATGTAGTACCAGCTCAGCGCGCCCTCGACCCAGGAGCGGATGCCGCCATAGATCTCGCCCGCATATTCGACGTTCAGGATTGTGAACACCACAAAGGCCGCCACCATCGCCTTGGAGGCGATGCTCATGCCGTTGTGAAGCCCTTTGAAAAGCCCCTTGTCGGAAACCAGATGGTCGCCGCCTCCGGGTTTGTAGTCTCTCGCCATGGTTTCCTCCCTTAGGCAATGACCGGGGTATCCGGCTGCACAAGTGCGCAGCCGATGAAGCAAATTTCCGCTGTTGGGATCAGTCCCGCCTACCGCATGACGAAAGGGTCTGGGATTATTTCGTCGCTGGTGCGCAGCCATACGGCTTTTGTTTTTGTGTAGTCGAGGGCGGCTTGCAGGCCGCCTTCTCTGCCGTGGCCGGAAAGGCCATGGCCACCGAAGGGGGCGATCG
>JBFOLS010000022.1:0-4629 GCA_040830225.1 Leisingera sp. | reverse complement strand
GCGTTTTCCATCACCTTGCGGGCGGTCTCGATGGTTTCCTCCACCGCCGCTTCCGGCACCTCGAACAGCAGTTCGTCGTGCACCTGCAAGAGCATCCGCGCGGGCAGATGGGCGATGGCCTCCGGCATCCGGATCATTGCACGGCGGATCACGTCGGCAGCTGTTCCTTGGATCGGCGCATTGATCGCGGCGCGTTTGGCAAAGCCGGCCTTCGGCCCCTTGGCATTGATTTCGGCGGTGTGAATCTTGCGCCCGAACAGGGTCTGCACGTAGCCATGCTCTTTGGCGAATTCCACAGTCGAATCCATGTACTTGCGGATGCCCGGAAAGCGCTCGAAATACCGGTCGATAAAGCCTTGGGCGTCCTTGCGCGGGATACGCAGGTTGCGCGCCAGGCCAAAACCGGAGATGCCATAGATCACACCAAAGTTGATCGCTTTCGCCTGACGGCGGATCTCCGGTGTCATCTCTTCCAGCGGCACCTCGAACATCTCCGATGCGGTCATCGCGTGAATGTCCTGCCCTTCGGCAAAGGCCTGTTTCAGCGTGTCGATCCCGGCCATATGCGCAAGGATGCGCAACTCGATCTGGCTGTAGTCAAGCGACAGCAGCACATTGCCTTCCTCGGCGACAAAGGCCTCGCGGATGCGGCGGCCTTCCTCGGTGCGGACAGGAATATTCTGCAGGTTCGGATCGGTCGAGGCCATGCGGCCGGTGCTTGCCCCGGTCTGGGCGTAGGAGGTATGCACCCGGCCGGTTTCCGCGTTGATATGATCCTGCAGCGCGTCCGTATAGGTCGACTTCAGCTTTGAAAGCTGGCGCCAGTCCAGCACCCGCGCAGGCAGGTCATGCTCGGTCGCCAGATCCTCGAGGATATCCGCGCCGGTGGCATAGGCGCCGGTCTTGCCCTTCTTGCCGCCGGGCAGCGCCATTTTGTCAAACAGGATCTCGCCGAGCTGCTTGGGCGAACCTACGTTGAAACTTTGCCCTGCCAGCTCGTGAATCTCTGCCTCCAAACCGGCCATCTTCTGGGCGAACGCATTGGACATGCGGCTGAGTGTGTCACGGTCCACCTTGATGCCGTTGCGCTCCATATCCGCCAGCACCGGCACCAGCGGCCGCTCCAGCGTTTCATAGACCGTGGTGACCCGTTCCTGATGCAGCTGCGGCTTGAACAGCTGCCACAGGCGCAGGGTGATGTCGGCGTCCTCGGCCGCATAAGGCACCGCGTCGTCAATCGGCACCCGGTCGAATGTGATCGCTGATTTGCCGCTGCCCAGAAGCGGCTTGATCGGGATCGGGGTGTGGTCGAGGTAACGTTCCGACAGCGTGTCCATGCCATGCCCGTGCATCCCCGCATGCAGCGCGTAGGACATCAGCATGGTGTCGTCGATGGGCGCCACCTCCACGCCGTAGCGGTGCAGGATCTTGGCGTCGTATTTCATGTTCTGGCCGATCTTGAGGATCGCCGGATCCTCCAGAACAGGCTTCAGCATCGCCACGGCCTCGTCCAGCGGCATCTGCCCCTCGGACAGGCCTTCGCCGCCAAACAGGTCATCGCCCCCGGCCTTGTGCGTCAGCGGGATATAGCAGGCCTCGCCCGCCTCGACGCACAGCGAGATGCCAACCAGATCCACCACCATCTCGTCCAGGCCGGTGGTCTCGGTATCCACCGCCACCCAGCCGCGCTCGCGGATGCGGTCGACCCAGACCTGAAGTGCTGCCGCATCGCGGACGCATTCATATTTCTCTTTGTCGAACGGCACCGCTTCCGGCGCGGCAACCTCTGCCGCCGCAGACGGAGCCTCCGGGATCGCAGGCGCATCCATGCCCAGCTGATCAGCCATGCGCTTGGAGAGCGTACGGAACTCCATTTCGCTGAGGAAGGTCAGCAGCGTCTCCGCATCCGGCTCCTTCACCTCCAGATCATTCAGGGTGAAATCCAGCTCCATGCTGCAATCCAGCTGCACCAGCTTCTTCGACAGTTCAATCTGATCCCGCTTTTCGATCAGCGTCTGGCGGCGCTTGGGCTGCTTGATCTCTTCGGCGCGGTCCAGCAGTTCCTCCAGCGAGCCGTACTCGTTGATCAGCAAGGCGGCGGTCTTGATCCCGATCCCCGGAGCCCCCGGCACGTTATCGACCGAGTCGCCCGCCAGCGCCTGCACATCCACCACCCGCTCAGGGCCGACGCCGAATTTCTCCACCACGCCGTCGCTGTCGATGCGCTTGTTCTTCATTGCGTCCAGCATTTCGACGCCGCCGCCGACCAGCTGCATCAGGTCCTTGTCCGAGGAGATGATGGTCACCCGCCCGCCCGCATCACGCGCCTGATGCGCGAGCGTCGCAATGATGTCGTCGGCCTCAAACCCTTCGATCTCCTTGCAGGCGATGTTGAAGGCGCGGGTAGCGTCGCGGGTCAGCGGAAACTGCGGCACCAGATCCTCCGGCGCGGGCGGACGGTTGGCCTTGTACTGGTCATACATCTCGTTGCGGAACGACTTGCCGGAGTAGTCAAAGATCACCGCCACATGGGTCGGCGCATCCGGGCCTTTGTTGTCCTCCACCTGCTTGAACAGCATGTTGCAGAAGCCCGCAACGGCGCCGATCGGCAGCCCGTCGGACTTGCGGGTCAAGGGCGGCAGCGCGTGATAGGCGCGAAAGATAAAGGCCGAGCCGTCGATCAGATGCAGATGGCAGCCCTTGCCGAATTGTGTCCCGCTCATTGTGCTGCTCCCCGGTTCATTCGCGCATGGTGGTTTGGACAGTGTTATTCAGTATCCAGCCGTCATCCGCAATCGCCCTGTTGCCCGCTGCTGCCAGTGTGGCCGCACGCAGATGTGAACCGGCAGTCTGGCGCCGCAATTGCACAGGGGGCCGGGCTGCGGCTAACTGACTGCCATGCCAAGACTTGCCTTCCCCTTCCTTCTCCTGTTGCTGACCGCCTGCCGCGAGGACGTCAGGATGCTCACAGGACAGGAAATGCAGGCCTTCTTCACCCATGACCGCAAGATCGCCTTCACACGGCTGAGCTTTGCCGGCTCCGCACTGTTGCGAAAAGACGGGACGTTTGAAGTCAGCATTCCCCGTATGGGCGAAGACACCGGCACCTGGCGGCTGGACGGCGACCGGATCTGCAGCCGCTGGTCAGAGTTCCGCAAGGGGCAGGAGCTCTGCGCCTTGGCAGGGGAACTGCCGGACGGAACCTACCGCAGCTTCATCGCCGCCTCCGGCACCCGGCTGGGGGATTTCTGGTTCGTCGATTGATTTAACTGGAAGGTCGCATCAAAAGGACTGGGGCAGTTTGAAATCTGGACTTTTTGTGCTGGCTTGGAGAAGGAGCGGTTATGCAGGACACACCCGACGGCGTTGACTACGAAGTGGAACCGCTGGGTCAAAGCAATGGGGTTTGCGAGTGTTGCGGCAATGAAACCCGATTGGTTTGGGGATTTGTTCATGCTCCGGCGGGCACAGTAGCCAGCTATTATGTGCATTGGACTGCTGGCGCCGGGTTGGACCGTCACCCGGCCAACTATGATTTCATCATAGGGCTTTGGGGTGAGGACGCGTCACCCGCCGACCGCGTCGCCGTTTCTATGGTTCATTTCGAAAACGAAAAAGGCCCCGGTGTCATGGTAATCGATGCGAGCGGCCGTCCGTCTGCAAGCAGTGATCTGGCTGCAAGCGTTCTTGACCGTGAAAGCGTGGTTGGGACTGAAGTTGCCGCGACCGCGTTTGCAATCTTTGATGCGGTCTGTTTGCAGGATCCCCGGATCTACGGCTGATCCCGGCCTCGCCGCCGATCACAGCCACAGGAAATGTGCTCCGCTCAAAACACCCTCATCGCCAGCCCCGCCCCCATCGCCAGGCCCAGCTCGCGGCAGGCCTCCAGCTGTTCTTCCGGGATCATCTTTTCCGCCAGAATGGCCTCGGGCGTTTGCGCATGGGTGCAGAGGATCAGCGGCGGCTGCACTTCTTTCAAACGCCAGCCGGTGGCAATCCGCGCGCATTGCCGCGCCGCATTCTCGCCGTCCGAGCCGGCACAGACCATCTGCGCATAAGGCCGACCTTCGATCCGCCCCAGCACCGGGTAATAACAGCGGTCAAAGAACTCTTTCATCATGCCGGACAGGGCGGCGAGGTTTTCCGGTGCGCAAAAGATATAGCCGTCCGCTGCCAGCAGATCCTCCGGACCGGTGTCCCCGGCCCGTTTCAGGGTGACGTCAATCTCGCCGCGTGCAGCATTATACGCGGCTTCCGCCATCCGGCGGCTGCCGCCGGTGCGGCTGTGGTAAACGATCAGAAGCTGTGCCATCAGCCGCAGCTTGCGCTGTCAGAACTGAGGCCGCAAGACCGGATCACTCCGCCGCCTTGGCCGCGTCCTCATAGATGTACTTGCAGTCGCAGTAGGGGCATTCGACCCAGTCCTGCCCTTCCGGGATCTGCAGATAGACCCGCGGGGGGCCCAAGGCGCCTTCGCTGCCGTCGCACGCCACCTTGCGGCTGTGAACGGTCCTGGTTTCCGGCGCTTCGATGGTCATGGCTGGCAGTCCTTTCGGTTTTCGGCTAGGCGCATTTATGAGCCAAGGAAAAACCAGGGGCAAGAGCGGCAATGAGTGCTGAGGCAATCCG
>JBFOLS010000021.1:0-4720 GCA_040830225.1 Leisingera sp. | reverse complement strand
GGGTATTCCGGCCAAGGATTGCTCCACCGGCGAACAGAAGGCGCTGCTGGTGTCGCTGATCCTGGCCAATGCGCGGGCACTGGCGCAGCGCGAGGGCGCGCCGCCGATCCTGCTGCTGGACGAGGTTGCGGCGCATCTGGACGCGGCGCGGCGGGCAGCGCTGTATGACGAGATCTGTGCCTTGAAGACACAGGCCTGGATGACCGGCACCGGGCCGGAATTGTTTGCGGAGCTGGGCGGCCGTGCACAGACGCTTGAAGTCTCCGACAGCGGCAGCGCTTCCGAGGTTATTATACGATGACAGTCTCTGCCTGGGACCTGACACTCTATGCCGGTGCCCTGCTTGTCCTGTTTCTGACCCCTGGCCCGGTGTGGCTTGCCCTGATGGCCCGATCTGTATCGGGCGGGTTTCAGGCGGCCTGGCCGCTGGCGGTGGGGGTGGCTTGCGGCGACATCCTGTGGCCGTTGATCGCTGTAGCAGGCATGTCCTGGGTCGTCTCTGAGTTCACCGGCATCATGACAGCTCTGCGCTGGGTGGCTTGCCTGATGTTTTTTGGCATGGGGTACTTGCTGATTCGCCATGCGGGAGAGGCAGTGCAGGAGAACCGGGCGTTGACCCGGCCCGGCATCTGGGCCGGGTTCATGGCTGGGATTGCTGCGATTCTGGGCAACCCCAAAGCGATCCTGTTCTACATGGGCGTGCTGCCAGGTTTTTTTGACCTGTCCGCTACGTCCCGGTCGGATGTGGCAGCCATCGTGACGCTGTCCTTCGTGATCCCGCTGGCAGGGAATTTGGCTTTGGCCGGCATGGTGCACCGTGTGCGGCGGGCCGTTACTTCTCCGCGGATTCTGAGGCGGATCAATCTGGTGTCGGGCGTGCTGCTGATTTGCGTCGGCGTGGCCATACCCGTTTTCTAGCCGGGAGGCTGCAGCCAAGCCTGCAGATAGGTCTCAAGTGTTTCGGCAGGGGGTGCCTGGGTGTCGTGTTCCATGCAGAACCACAGTCCGAGCACATGGTTGAGGAACGCCTGGATACCTTCCGCGAGCAGTTCGGGCGGCTGGTTCTGCCGGATCTTGCCTGCTGCCTGCATGTACTGCAGCCAGCGCGTCACAAGCGAGACCTGCCGGATGAAACTTGCGGCGACCACTTCATCCGGCTCTGCAGCAGTTGTCCCTGAATAGCGCAGCAAAAGATCAAAGATCACCCGGTCCTGGGCAACATATTCTAGATGCGGTGCGAGGCGGGCAGCAAGGTCAGCAACATCCAACGGAGCGCCTGCAGCCTCCATCTCGTCAAGCAACCGGGTCACCTCATCCCCGATCAGCACGGCCAGCAGCCCGTCCTTGTCCTTGAAATGGGAAAACAGTGTGCCCTTGGCCACACCGGCCTGGCTGACAACATCTTCGACCCGCAATCCGCTGTAGCCCTGTTCCTGCACGATTGCAGCCGCGACATTCAGTAGTTTTGCCCGGGTTTCCAGCCGCCGTTTCTGGGGTGCGCGCGTCATATCCCGACCTCACGGTTTTGTTATTGACCGTGGTCATTTTAATATTTGACCACGGTCATTTTTTGTTTCAGTAAAGTGACCACGGTCAAGTTAGCCTAAGGAAGTGAAAATGTCTGCCTGTAAAATTCTGATCTTGAACGGCCACCCCGGCGAGACGTCTTTGTCCAAATCACTATGCGCGGCCTACCGAGCTGCAGCTGAGGAGAACGGGCATACGGTTCGCAGCCATGACCTTTCTCAGATGCAATTCGACATGGACTATGGGCAAAGCGGCTACAAGGATCCAAAACCGCTGGAGCCGGATTTGGCCGCTTTTCTTGAGGATCTGGAATGGGCGGAGCACGTTGTGATGGCCTCGCCGCTGTGGTGGGGTGCGATACCCGCCAAGCTGAAGGCGGTGTTCGACCGGTCGCTGCTGCCGGGGCGGGCTTTTGACACCAGAAACGTGAATTTCATGGGTCTTCCGGCTCCGATGCTCGCTGGCAAGACAGCGCGGGTCCTGCTGACATCGGACACGCCTGCGCTGTGGCTGCGGCTGGTTTACGGGAATGCAGTGAAGAAATTCATCAGCCGCCAGATCCTCGGGTTTGTGGGCATCAAGCCGACGCGGTTCACGACATTTGCCCCTGCCACCGACGCGCCGGAGGACAAGGTGAAATCCTGGCTCAGGACAGCGGGGGCGCTGGGCTGCAAAGCAGCTTGATTCCGCCAAGAAAAATAGGGCTCTGCGGGTGACATTCCTACTGGGGTTTCGTATAAAATCCTGAAGCAAAGACAGGAAGATGTGAATGTCCGGAAACGAGCAGGCTCCCGCAGAATATGGCGCGGATTCCATCAAGGTTCTCAAAGGCTTGGAGGCGGTTCGAAAACGTCCCGGCATGTACATCGGGGACACGGATGACGGCTCGGGTCTGCACCACATGGTTTACGAGGTCGTGGACAACGGCATCGACGAGGCGCTGGCTGGCCACGCCGACCATGTGACAGTTAAAATCCACGCCGATTCCAGCGTTTCGGTCAGCGACAACGGCCGCGGTATTCCGGTGGATATCCACCCCGAAGAAGGTGTGTCCGCTGCCGAAGTCATCATGACCCAGCTGCACGCGGGCGGTAAGTTCGACTCCAATTCCTACAAGGTCTCGGGCGGTCTGCACGGCGTGGGTGTTTCGGTTGTGAACGCGCTATCCGACTGGCTGGAGCTGCGTATCTGGCGCAACGGCAAGGAACACGTGGCGCGGTTTGAGCGCGGCGATACCGCCAAGCATCTGGAGGTGGTCGGCGACTGTGGCGATCAGACCGGCACCGAGGTGCGGTTCATGGCCTCGACCGATACCTTCTCGAACCTGGAATACTCCTTCGAGACACTGGAAAAGCGTCTGCGCGAACTGGCCTTCCTGAATTCTGGCGTGCGGATCATACTGGAAGATGAGCGCCCTGCCGAGAAACTGTCGACTGAGCTTTTCTATGAGGGCGGCGTCAAGGAATTCGTGAAATACCTCGACCGCCACAAAACTCCGGTTATGGAGACACCGGTCTATATTGTCGGTGAGAAGGATGAGATAGGCGTTGAAATCGCCATGTGGTGGAACGACAGCTACCACGAGACTGTTCTGCCCTTCACCAACAACATCCCGCAGCGTGATGGCGGCACTCATGTGGCAGGCTTTCGCGGTGCGCTGACCCGGACCATCAACAACTATGCCCAGTCTTCCGGCATCGCCAAAAAGGAGAAGGTCTCCTTTACCGGTGACGATGCCCGTGAGGGCCTGACCTGCGTGCTGTCTGTGAAGGTGCCGGATCCGAAGTTCTCCAGCCAGACCAAGGACAAGCTGGTCTCTTCCGAGGTGCGCCCGGTGGTTGAAAGCCTGATGGGGGAAAAGCTGGCCGAGTGGTTTGAGGAAAATCCCAATGAGGCCAAGCAGATCGTCGGAAAGATCGTTGAGGCGGCGCTGGCGCGTGAAGCCGCCCGAAAGGCGCGCGAGCTGACCCGCCGCAAGACCGCGATGGATGTGAATTATCTGGCGGGCAAGCTGAAGGACTGCTCCGAGAAGGACCCCTCCAAAACCGAAGTCTTCCTGGTCGAGGGTGACTCGGCCGGCGGTTCCGCCCAGACGGGCCGGGACCGGATGACACAGGCGATCCTGCCCTTGCGCGGAAAAATCCTGAATGTGGAGCGGGCACGGTTCGACCGTATGCTGTCCTCCCAGGAGATCGGCAACCTGGTGATGGCGCTGGGCACCGGCATCGGCCGGGACGAGTTCAACATCGACAAGCTGCGCTACCACAAGATTGTCATCATGACCGATGCTGATGTGGACGGTGCGCACATCCGAACGCTCTTGCTCACCTTCTTCTACCGCCAGATGCCGGAGCTGATCGAAGGCGGATATCTCTATATTGCTCAGCCGCCGCTTTATAAGGTCGCGCGCGGCAAGTCCGAGGTTTACCTGAAAGATCAAGCGGCTCTGGATGATTACCTGATCAACCAAGGCGTTGACGGTGCGGTTTTGAAACTCGGCAATGGCTCTGAGATTGCCGGTGCTGACCTCACCCGCGTGGTGGACGAGGCGCGTCAGCTGAAACGCGTGCTGGATGCCTTCCCGACCCATTACCCGCGCCACATTCTGGAACAGGCTGCCGTCGCCGGCGCCTTTGTGCCGGGAGCGGTCGATGCTGACCTGCAGGGCGTGGCCGACAAGGTGGCCGCCCGTCTGGATGCTATTGCGCTGGAATACGAGCGCGGCTGGCAGGGGCGGATCACCCAGGATCACGGCATCCGCCTGGCCCGCATCCTGCGCGGAGTCGAGGAAGTCCGCACTTTGGATGGCCCGATGCTGCGCTCCGGCGAGGCCCGCAAGACCGGCAGTTTCACCCAGAGTCTGCAGGAAGTCTACGGCACCACAGCCCAGCTGGTCCGCCGCGACCGCAGCCAGATGATTCACGGGCCGCTGGACCTGCTCAAGGCGATCCTGGAAGAGGGTGAAAAGGGGCTTACCCTGCAGCGCTACAAAGGCCTGGGTGAGATGAACCCGGACCAGCTGTGGGAAACTACCCTGGATCCGGACGCCCGCACGCTGCTGCAGGTGCGTATCGACGACATGGTCGAGGCGGATGATCTGTTCACCAAGCTGATGGGCGACGTGGTTGAGCCGCGCCGCGAGTTCATCCAGAAGAACGCGCTAAGTGTGGAGAACTTGGACTTCTGAGGGAGT
>JBFOLS010000020.1:0-2513 GCA_040830225.1 Leisingera sp. | reverse complement strand
TGCAGCCGCTTCACCAGCTCTTTGCCGATCCCGCGGCTGGTTCCTGTCACAACTGCATGCATTCTGCCCTGCCCCTCAATTGGATTTCCGGCCGGGACGGAAAGGCAGCGGCATCACCGGCACCCCTTCCTCGATCAGCTCTCGGGCGTCTTCCAGCTTTGCCTCGCCATGGATGGCCCGCTCCGGCGCCTCGCCCAGATGCATGGCACGGGCTTCCTGCACAAAGCTGTCCCCGACATAATCGGAGTTTTCCTCAACCTTCTTGCGCAGATCCGCAATCGCCTGCTCGACCTCGCCGGACGGGCGGCTGAGCATGCCCGGGCCTGCCGGTGCAGGTGCTGTTGCGGGCGCCGGTACCGGCGCAGCAGCAGGAGGCGCCGCCTGCGGCTCAGGTTCGCCGACGCCGGAGACCGCCTTGCGCCCGGGCCGCACCCGCGGCGCCATGATCGCTTTTTCCACGCTGGTGCCGCCGCAGACCGCACAGGTCACCATCCCGGCCGCTGCCAGTTTGTCAAAAGCCGCCGCCGACTGGAACCAGCTGTCAAACTCATGGCCGTCCGCACATTTGAGGCTGTATTGAATCATGCTTTCCCTCTTAGCAGGAAAGGCTGATTAAATCTCCATTTCCGGCAAGTGCAAGGCCCCTTACCGCTCAACGCTTCGCCCCAGCGCCTTGCAGCCGCCCCCGCAGCCGGTCCGCAAGCTCATCCTGCGGCACATCCGCCTCCACCGCGAGCCGCCTGAGCCCGAAATGCACATGCGCCATTTCGCGGTAGTAGCCCGCAAAGACATAGTTGATGGTTGCCCCGGCAACTGCTCCGGCAACCGGCACCGCCTGGGCAGCCAGCTTCTGTCCCAGCACCGCACCCAGCTTGGGCGCCACCTGGGCAATCAGCTTGTGCAAGCCTCCCGGCAGGCCCAGCCGGACGGAAACAAAGCCCAGATCAGCTCCGTCGTCCTCGGCAAGAGGACCAGCTGACGCAAACACCTGGATGCAATCGAAGGTCACGCTTTCCGCTTCGGGATCAAACCCCTCGGCCGCAGCTGCGCCCTGAATACTCCGCAGCAGAAAGGCCGTTGTCGCGGGCAGCTCCACCAGCGCCCCCGGCAGGCCGGCGGCACCGCCTGCCGCGCCCATGGCCGCGCTCACCACCCGGTCCACACCCGGTTTCTGATCCGGCACCAGCCGGCGGGACTGGCTGGCGCCCTTCATGGCCAGTCTGAGCGCGGATTCTGTCGCTCCTGTCAGCCCCTCCCGAACCGGCGCGGGCAAACGTTCCAGCAGGCTCTCGCCGCTGCCGCCCAGACGGTTCAGCAGATCGACGCCAAAGCCGCCGGCCGCGCGGTAGCGCTTGGCCAGCGCGTCCAGTTCCGCCTCCACATCCTGCGGGGTAACCTCCCGCGCCTTTGTCAGAATATCTGCCACATACGCCTCCTCTGCCCTTCCAAACATCGGCAGTGAAAGCAGCTTTTTCAACCCTGCCAGCGGGCGACCTGGCCTTGAACGCCTTCCCAGGCGCCGCTCTCCAGCGCCATTCCCAGCACCCGTTCGGGGTTGGTCGGCGGCGGCATTTCCACCCCTGTCAGCTTGCTGAAGCCAAACCGCTTGTAATAGGGCGCATCCCCCACCAGCATCACCCGTGCCCAGCCGGTTTCCTCTGCCTTGGCCAGGCTGTCGCGAATCAAAGAACCGCCCAGCCCTTCGCCCTGCCGGGTCGGATGCACCGCCACCGGCCCCAGCAGCAAAGCAGGCGCCTCGCCGATCAGCACCGGCCAGAACCGGATTGCCGCGGCCAGAATGCCGTCGCTGTCGCGCGCCACCTGGCTGAGGCCCGCAACAGGAGGAACTCCGTCGCGCAGGCGGTAAGACGACAGCGCCTCGCGGCCCGGTGCAAAGCACAGGTCATAAAGCGCCTCGACCTCCCACCGGTCGTCCGCCTGTTCCGCTATCAACTCGATCACGCCGCCCTGCCTCCGCCAATTTCCCCTGCAGGCTGGCGTTTGGCCTAACACGGGCGTAAGCCTTGGGCAAACACCTATGCAGAAGAGCAGGACCCCCGCATGTTCTACCGCCCCGAAGACGGCCACGGCCTCCCCCACAACCCGTTCAACGCCATCGTCACGCCGCGCCCGATCGGCTGGATATCCACCAGATCGGCAGACGGGGTGAACAACCTGGCACCCTATTCCTTTTTTAACGCTGTGGCCTATACCCCGCCGCAGGTGATGTTTGCCTCCACCAGCAGCAAGGAGGACCAGGACGGCACCAAGGATACAGTGGCCAATATCGAGGCAGCCGGTGTCTTTTGCGTCAATGTCGTCTCCTATGCCTTGCGGGACGCGATGAACGCTAGCTCCGCCGCCCTGCCCAAGGAGACCGACGAGTTCGCGCATGCAGGCCTGGAAGCCTTGGAATGTGAAACCATCGCCTGCTCCCGCGTGGCCGGGGCTCCCGCTGCGCTGGAATGCAAGCTCACGCAGATCGTCACCCTGCCGGGTGAAGCCAACAAGGT
>JBFOLS010000019.1:0-2437 GCA_040830225.1 Leisingera sp. | reverse complement strand
GGCTACATCCGCATGGAGCAGAAGCGCGGCCTGATCGGCATCTACGAGAAGGAAGGCTCCAACTCGGTCTGGCATGACCACTGCCCCTGGGAATACGAAAACTGGCTGTTTGATGCTGACTATGACCGGGTGATGCCGTGGCTGGAAGAAAGCCTGAACCGGATGCCGATCTTTGCCGAGCTGGGCATCCAGCGCGAAGTGCACGGCGCGATCTCGCATCCGCCGGATGGCAACCCGCTGATCGGCCCGGCACCGGGCGTCAAGAACTACTGGTGCTGCTGCGGCACCCAGATCGGCATCGGCTGGGGGCCGGGCCTGACCCGCGAGCTGGCGCGCTGGATGGTGCATGGCTCTGCTGACATCTCGATGCGCGAATACGACCCGCGCCGCTTCGGCTCTTATGCCACCAAGGACTGGCAGGTGACCAAGGCGCATGAGGACTACAAGCTGCGCCACGAGATCCCCTTCCCGCATTTCAACCGCCTGGCGGGCCGCCCGATCAAACCCTCGCCGCTGTATGAGCGGCTGAAGGAAAAGGGCGCCGTCTATGAAGAGGTCTATGGCCACGAGCGCCCGCGCTGGTTTGCCAAGAACGGTGTCGCGCAGCAGGATCATTACTCCTTCCGCCGCAATGAAGTGCACGACATGGTTGGCTTGGAATGCAAGGCCGTGCGCGAGGGCGTCGGCATCATGGACATCTCTGCCTTCACCAAGGTCGAAGTTTCAGGCCCCGGTGCCGCCGCCCTCTTGGACCGGCTGACCGCCAACCGCCTGCCGCAGAAAGTGGGCGGCATTGCCCTCACCCATATGCTGAACCGCCGCGGCCGGATCGAGCTGGAAACCACCGTGGTGAAGCTGGCAGATGACAGCTATTATCTGGTCTGCGCTGCGTTCTTTGAACAGCGGCTGCTGGACCACCTGAACCAGAACCTCGCGGGCGAAGAGGTGGAGATCACAACCCTCTCCACCGACTGGGCCGCCCTTGCTCTCAATGGCCCGAAAGCCCGCGAGGTCCTGGCCGCCTGCACCGATGCGAATCTGACCAACGCAGGCTTCAAATGGCTGACCGCACAGCAGATCGAAGTTGCAGGCCACACACTCTGGGCCTTCCGCATGTCTTATGCGGGTGAGCTCGGCTGGGAGCTGCACATCCCGCGCGACAGCACCTTGGCAGTCTATGACGCGCTCTGGGCCGCTGGCGAAGTGCATGGCATTGCCGACTACGGCTCCTTTGCGATGAACGCGATGCGGATGGAGAAGGGCTTCAAGGGCGCAGGCGAACTCACCAACGAGGTCACCCTGGCCGAGGCAGACGTGCTGCGCTTTGCCCGCACCGACAAGGAATACCTGGGCAAGGACAAGACGCTGAACGACGCCGATAAGCCCTGGGTCTGCGCCTATCTGGAAATCGAACCGGACGGGGTGGAGGACGGCCACGGCGGCGAAGCGGTCATGCTGGACGGCAAAGTCGTCGGCTCCACCGCCTCGGTTGCCTATGGCCATACCGTCGGCAAGATCCTGGCCTTCGCCTATATCAAACCGCACGCCAATGTGCCGGGCACCGAAATTGAAGTGGTGGTCGCGGGCCACCCGCGCAAAGGCCGGATCCTGGGCGCGCCCGCCTATGACCCCGAAAGCCTGCTGCCCCGCACCGACGCGGCGCTCGCCCCGGCGGAATAAGAAAACCCGGCTCTCCCTTTCATCTTTCCAAAAGTACTCCGGGGGGAGCCGAAGGCGGGGGGCAGCGCCCCCCTCCCCCATAACCAACAGGACACCCGCGCGACATGACCCTGCCTGCAACCATGAAAGCCGTGCTTCTGACCGGCCACGGCGGCCTCGACAAGCTCGACTACCGCGACACTGCAACGCCGCGGCCGGAGAAGGATGAGGTGCTGGTGAAGGTCGGGGCCTGCTGGCTCAACAACACCGATATCAACACGCGGACCGCCTGGTACTCCAAGGCCAATACGGATGCCCTGGGCGATGGTGCCGAAAGCGGCTTTGAGGCAACTGACGACCAGGACAGCTCCTGGGGCGCAGGCGAGATCACCTTTCCCCGCATCCAGGGCGCCGATGTGGCGGGCACCGTCGTTTCTGTGGGCGAGGACATCGACCCGGCGCGGATCGGCGAGCGGGTGCTCATCGACCCTTGGCTGCTGGGCCATGGCGATTGGCTGAACCCGCAGAACTCCGCCTATTTCGGCTCTGAGTGCGATGGCGGCTTTGCCGAATACACCAAAGTGCGCAGCGCCAATGCGATCAAAATCACCTCGGATCTGAGCGATGCGGAGCTGGCCACCTTCCCCTGTGCCTATACAACGGCTGAAAACCTGGTGCAGCGTACCGCGCCGCGGCCGGGAGAGACAGTGGTGATCACCGGTGCCTCCGGCGGCGTCGGCTCAGCAGCGATCCAGCTATGCCGCCTGCGCGGCTGCCG
>JBFOLS010000018.1:0-2437 GCA_040830225.1 Leisingera sp. | reverse complement strand
TTCTACCAGGTGCTGGAAACCTCGGACGTGCCTGCAGGCGTGGTTAACATCCTGACCGGCAGCCATGCAGAACTGGCCAAACCGTTGGCCTCGCATCTGAACCTGGACGCGGTCTGGAGCTTCTCCTCCACCGATCTATCGGCCCAGATTGAAGCGGCCTCAGCCGGAAATCTCAAGCGGACCTGGGTCAACAACGCCACCGCCACCGACTGGATGAAGGATCACAGCAAGCGCTTCCTGCAGGAGGCCACCGAGATCAAAAACATCTGGGTGCCCTACGGCGAATAGCCCGGTTGAAACGCACAACGGCTGGCCTCCCCCGAGGCCAGCCGTTTTTCTTTGCCAGCGCTGGGATCAGGCGCCCAGCGGCGTCAGCGCATAGATCAGCCCTGCTCCGACTGCCATCGTCAGAATCACCGCCAGGAAGGCCAGGATCATCGGCATCCGGAAAATGGCGCGCAGCAGGATGACCTCTGTCAGGCTGGCCCCGGCTCTGCCGATGATCAAAGCCATCACCGCGCCCAGCTACATGCCCTTGGCCGCCAGCGCCGCCGAAAGCGGGATCACCGCTTCTACCCGGATATAGAACCGGATGCCGATCACCGCTGCCACCGGAATCGCAAACAGGTCGTCGCTGCCCGCGTTTTCGGCGATCAGCTTGGTCGGCAAGAAGCCGTAAATGAACGAGCCGATAGCAATGCCGCCCAGCAGATAGGGCAGCACACCCTTAAAGTCCTTCCAGACCGATTTCCAAAGCCGCAACCAGCGGTTTTCCAGCTGAGGATTTAGAAGCGGCCGGTGAAATCCGGCTTTGACGGCCTGCCGGTCGGAGTGCTGCGCGAGGCGCTGGTTATCCCGCATTCCTCAATGACTCACCGCATTTCCAGCCTGGTAGAGGCCGGGCTGATCAAACAGCAGCGGGAGGGGCGCATCCTGCGCTGCGTGCGCCAATACGACCGCCTGTGGGACGTGATCGCCTATCTGCAAAGAGAAAGCTGCCTGGATGAACGCAGCGCAGCGGCAGGCGGCAACCGCGCAAAAGAAAACGCCCGCTCCTGTGCAGGAACGGGCGCTGAAAATCCGGTATGCGCGGATTAGCGGCGGATACCCAGGCGCTTGATCAGGTCCTGGTAACGGGCCTCATCCTTGCCTTTGGTGTAGTCCAGCAGCTTGCGGCGCTGAGCAACCATCTTCAGGAGGCCACGGCGGCCGTGGTTGTCCTTCTTGTGGGTTTTGAAGTGCTCAGTCAGGGTGTTGATGCGCGAGGTCAGAATTGCAACCTGGACTTCCGGGGAACCGGTGTCGCCTTCTTTGGTTGCGAATTCTTTCATCAGGCGCGCTTTTTCTTCCGCAGTGATCGACATCGGGGTCTCCTTCATAAGGTTAGAGTGGATGGCGCAGGCCGGGATGTCGTCCAGCACAGGCCCATGGAGAATTCTGCCGCGGAATCGCAGCAGATGCGGGCGTATATGATGATTCCGCTATAAAGGCAAAGGATATATACGGGCAATCAGGCCTGCTACGGCAGCATCCCGGTCTCCGCCGCCGTCTCGGTGTCGGTCAGCACAATGTCCGCAGCAGTCAGCCCTTCCGCGCCTGAGACCCGCAGAACCACTTCCCCGTCTACCAGGATCAGATTCTCTTCGTCTGCCTCCGAGTTCTGCTGCACTTCAACCGAAGGCTCTTCCCCGTCGGTGAAATCCCAAACAAGCACCAGCTGGTCCTCTCCCGCATCATAATCCATCAGCTGCACTGACTCTTCCGCACCAGTCCAGCTTCCGGTCATGAACTGGTCCTCACCATCGCCGCCCGTCAGTACATCCCCGCCCCCGGCTATCAGCGTGTCGTCGCCTTCACCGCCATTCACATAGTCCGGATCTGTCCCATCCCCGGCGCCGGACACCACGTCGTTGCCATCGCCGCCAAACAGCGCATCTTCGCCATCGCCGCCAGCTAGGCTGTCGTCGCCGTCATTACCATGCAGTGAATCCTGTCCCGCTCCGCCTTCGAGCCAATCTTGATCCTGGCCGCCATGCAGAACATCCGCATCCGCGCCGCCCTGCAGCGTGTCATCGCCGAAATGCCCGTAAAGACTGTCAGCCCCTGCGCCACCCTGCAATAGGTCGGCACCGGCCTCTCCATGCAGCAGGTCCAGGCCGCCGCCGCCAAAGAGGCTGTCATCGCCGCCATCTCCGTGCAGAACGTCAGCACCGGTTCCTCCGTCGATCCAGTCGCTGCCACCGTAGCCGCCAATTTGGTCATCACCGCGCCCGCCAGCCAGCCTATCTGCCTCATCCGTACCCGTCAGGATGTCGTTGCCATCTATGCCGGTCACAAGGTCTCCCGGCTGATCAAGTTCGTCCGGCACACTGCCAGGCTCGATGTATCCGCCATCCAGCCCGCCATCCTCCGAGCCCGGTTCAGGCCCTTCGGCGGT
>JBFOLS010000017.1:0-5027 GCA_040830225.1 Leisingera sp. | reverse complement strand
GCGGATCTGGCGATCACCTATGACCTTGGCTTGGATGCTGCCTTCAGCCGGGTCGAGCTGGACCGCTACGTCCCGCATGCGCTGGTGCCGCCGGAGCATCCGCTGGCAAGCCGCAGCGGCATTTCCCTTGACGAGCTCACCCGGCACCCGCTGGTACTGTCGCAAGAAGGCATGTCAGTCCAGCACATGCTGGGACTGTTCAAAACACATGGACTGGTTCCGCGGATTGCGCACAGGGCGGATTCGCTGGAGCTGCTGCGCAGCCTAGCGGCCAATGGCGAGGGGGTGGGCATCAGCTACAGCCTGCCGCCGGGCGGTATCAGCTATGACGGCAAACCCCTTTGCGCGGTGCCGGTCACCGATCCGGCGGCGGAAGAGCCGGTGATTCTCGCTGGCCATGCGCAGCTGCCCGAGGCCTCAGCAGCCTTTCAGGCTCATGAAATTCTGCGAAAAGCCTTGAGCGTCGGCGGATCAGACCTTGCGCAGGCGGATCACCACGTCGACTGAGGCGATCTCCATGCCTTCAGGCGCTTCCGGCAGCTTGTGAATCACCAGGTCTTGCGCAGGCGCATCGCTGACGCGGCCCTCGTCCTCCCAGAAGAAATGCGGGTGGTCGTGGGTGTTGGTGTCGAAATAGCTTTTGGAGCCATCCAGCGGGATCTCTTGCAGCACGCCGGCATCGCAGAATGCGCGCAGCGTGTTGTAGACCGTGGCCAGCGACACCGCAGCCCCGTTTTTCTTGGCGGATTCGAACAGGCTTTCGGCGGTGATGTGGCGGTGTTTGCCGTCGCCGACCAGCAATTCGGCAAGCGCCACCCGCTGCCGGGTGGGTCTCAGCCCGGCATCTGTCAGCCAGCGTGTGGCCGCTTGTTCGCTGTTTGGCGTCATGAGCAGATCCTGCATCGCGTTGCTGACCGTATATATAGGAGCAACCCTACCGGTTTTTCAAATGAAATTCATTCGCAGCTGACACAGATTTTCCGGTGCATCTGTGGCACAATCAGCGCAGGAAGTGACGCTGGGTCCCCTTGCGGGACCCTTTCACCGGGTGCTACAGGGTTTCAGATATAAATACGTGAACCTCAGGCAGGAGATACGCCCGGATGGCCGATTACCCCAGCAGCTTTGACAAGGACGATTTGCTGAAATGCGCGCGGGGCGAGCTGTTCGGACCGGGCAATGCCCAGCTGCCGGCGCCGCCGATGCTGATGATGGACCGCATCACCGAGATTTCCGGCGACGGCGGCGAGCATGGCAAGGGCCATGTAATTGCCGAATTCGACATCACCCCGGACCTGTGGTTCTTTGACTGCCACTTCCCCGGCAACCCGATCATGCCCGGCTGCCTGGGCCTGGACGGCCTGTGGCAGCTGACCGGCTTCAACCTGGGCTGGCGCGGCTGGCAGGGCCGCGGCTATGCGCTGGGCGTGGGCGAAGTGAAACTGACCGGCATGGTCCGCCCGGACCGCAAGATGCTGACCTACCGCATCAACTTCACCAAGGCCATTCAAACCCGCCGCCTGACCATGGGCGTGGCCGACGGCATCGTCGAGGCCGACGGTGAAGTGATCTATCAGGTCAAGGACATGAAAGTGGCGCTCAGCGAGAGCTGAAGCACCTCAAATGTACTTTTTTCTGTGCACGCTTGGGAAGTACCTAAGCGTGCATTATTTTTTCCGCTTCGGGTACCGACAAGCCGATAGGATCCAGCAACAATCTGGCAGCTGAACAACCCCTTGGAGGACGAAGTATGGGTAAGCCACTTACTGCCACTGTGATTTGCGAGAACATTCTGAAAGAACACTGGTCCAATTGTGCCGAGCGCGGCCTGCCGCAAACATGCACAAAGCTACAGGAACGGATGCTCGAACGGCGTAACGAACTCGCAATCGCTTACGAAGACCTCATTGAGCAGACTCGAGGGTGCGCGACCGCCGTCTACCTATTCTTCGACTCGCTGATGTGCGCTGTCTTTGCATGGAACCCGACGAGCATTTCCTCAATGCGCCACGACAAAGCACGACTGACAGAAGTGAACGAAAGCATTTCAGAGACGGCCGACCGGCTAGGAGCTTTGTTGGCTGAAAGGGAGGAGATACAAAACCGCAATAGCTTCGGCACAGGAACACTATACCACATTGTTAATGTTGTCAGCGAAGCTTCGAGCCAGAACTACCTGTTCAAGAACCGGGTTGAAGAAGATTTGAAAGCCCTGTCGGCAAGATACGACATGAAGTATTGGCCTTCACTTTCTGATATAGTGGATGTCATCGGATTGGATGCTGAAAACACTCAAATCTCCATACACGACGAAGTAACCGAGGCCGCACTTGCTAGCCCTCGCACTTCCAAAGCTGACTTTTGCCGTGCGTTCTTTCAACGAGTGAAAGACGAAGCCTGCGATACTCCAAGCGCATTGAGAAGTGACTTCAACTTGAAAGATGAAAGCTGGGCGTCGGTGATCAATTGCGCACTAGATTTGCCTCCAGAGGAATTGATTGACGGGCAATACATTAAACGACTTCGGCAAAGGTCGCGGGAGAAAGCTCAAACACAGGTCTAATCCGCAGCCTCCAACCCATCTTGCACCTGCCCCCCTCAAAGCCTAGTAAGGCTTAAGCAAACAAGGGAGTGCACGTATGCGCCGTGTCGTCGTCACCGGTCTGGGGATCGTCTCCTCCATCGGGAACAATGCCGAAGAGGTCACCGCCTCGCTGAAAGCCGGCAAGTCCGGCATCGTTGCCAGCCCGGAAATGACCGAGCATGGCTTCCGCAGCCAGGTGGCCGGCACGCTCAAGATCGACGTGGCAGAGCACGTGGACAAACGCACCCTGCGCTTCATGGGCCCCGGCGCGGCCTATGCCCATATCGCCATGAGCCAGGCGATTGCCGACGCGGGCCTGTCCGAGGATCAGGTTGTGAACGAGCGCACCGGCCTGGTGGCAGGTTCCGGCGGGCCGTCGACCTCGGCCATGCTGACCGCGCATCAGACCGTGCTGAAAACCGGCGCGACCAAGCGCATCGGCCCCTTTGCAGTGCCGAAATGCATGTCCTCGACAATCTCCGCCAACCTGGCGACCGCGTTCAAGATCAAGGGCATCAACTATTCGATCACCTCGGCCTGCTCGACCTCGCTGCACTGCATCGGCAACGCCGCCGAGCAGATCATGATGGGCAAGCAGGACGTGATGTTTGCCGGCGGCGGTGAAGAACTCGACTGGACCCTGTCCTGCCTGTTTGACGCCATGGGCGCGATGTCCTCGAAGCAGAACGACGACCCGGAGAAAGCCTCGCGCGCCTTTGACCAGGACCGCGACGGGTTTGTGATCTCCGGCGGCGGCGGCATCGTGGTGCTGGAAGACCTCGACCACGCGCTGGCCCGCGGTGCCAAGATTTACGCCGAGGTGACCGGCTTTGCTGCGACCTCGGATGGCCACGACATGGTGGCGCCGTCCGGCGAAGGCGGCGAGCGGGCGATGCGGCTGGCACTGTCGACCCTGCCCGAGGGCCGCAAGGTGGATTACATCAACGCACACGGCACCTCGACCCCGGTCGGCGATGTGGGCGAAGTTGAAGCCGCCCGCCGCGTGTTCGGCGAAGGCAACGTGCCGCCGATCTCCTCGACCAAGTCGATGACCGGCCACGCCCAGGGCGCCGCCGGCGCATTGGAGGCGATTTTCTGCCTGCTGATGCTGGACAATGATTTCATTACCCCGTCGATCAATGTAGAGACCCTCGCCGAGGGCATCCAGCCGGGCGAGATTGCCACCGACCTGGTGGAAAACGCCGGTCTGGATTCGGTGATGACCAACAGCTTCGGCTTTGGCGGCACCAACGGCTCGATGGTTCTGAGCAAGTACAAGGATTAAGCAACGATGGCGGGACTGCTGACAGGCAAACGCGGCCTGATTATGGGCGTGGCCAACGACCGCTCCATCGCGTGGGGCATTGCCAAGGCGATGGCGGAAGCCGGAGCCGAGCTGGCCTTCACCTACCAGGGTGAAGCCTTTGGCAAGCGGCTGGAGCCGCTGGCGCAGAGCGTCGGCTCGGACTTCATGGTTGATGTGGACGTGACCGACGACGCCTCGCTGGATGCTGCGTTTGAGCAATTGGCAGGCCGCTGGCCGTCGATCGACTTTGTGGTGCATGCGATTGCGTATTCAGACAAGAACGAGCTGACCGGGCGTTTCCTGGATACCACCCGGGCGAACTTCAAGAACTCGCTCGACATTTCGGCCTATTCCTTCATCGAAGTGGCGCGCCGCGCCTATCCGCTGATGAAGGACAATGGCGGCACCCTGCTGACGCTGACCTATCAAGGATCGAACCAGGTGGTTCCGAACTACAATGTGATGGGCGTGGCCAAGGCGGCGCTGGAATCGGCGACCCGCTACCTGGCCAACGATCTGGGACCGGAAGGCATCCGGGTGAACGCGATCTCGCCCGGTCCGATGAAGACCCTGGCTGGCGCGGCCATCGGCGGCGCGCGCAAGACCTTCAAGCACACCGACCAGAACGCGCCGCTGCGATCCAATGCGACACTGGAAGCGGTCGGCGGCACCGCGGTCTACCTGGCCTCGGATGCGGGCGCTTGCACCACTGGCGAGATCATCCGGGTTGATGGCGGCTTCCATGTGCTGGGCATGCCGCAGCCGGATCACTTGTAAGCATTTGGCCTTTTTGATTGAGGACGCAGGCTTAAGCCCCATCACCGGGCTCTGCGTCCTCTAATCTTCTGCCGCTTCGACACGGACAAAGATGTAAGTCTCATTGAGACCTGATTTGTCCTTCAAAGCCAGAGACACCGTCTGACCGCCCAAGCGGAAGACCCGCAATTCATAAGAATCTGGATGGTTCACCGCAGATCCGGCGCCTTCTTGTCCTTCCGGCTCACTACAGGCCGCGAGTTCACGCAGCACAGCTGCATAGGCGCCCTGAGATTCAGCAGACCTGAAGGGATAGGCCCACGCGCAATAGGCTGAGGTTCCTCCGTCCACGTCCCTAGCAGTCCCGCATTGACGCGGTTT
>JBFOLS010000016.1:0-3245 GCA_040830225.1 Leisingera sp. | reverse complement strand
TTCGCCAGTTCCGAAACCACGATGGTTTCCGGCAACTGCACATCACGGATAATCTTTTCCCGCTCGACCTGAACACCCATGGCCTTTTGACGCGCACGCTCTTGCTTGCGCTTCATCGAGGCCATTGACCGTTGACGGTTTCCACCGCCGCCGGTTGCCTGGCCCAAGGTCAGTTTGCCCGAACGGCGGCCATCGTCCTGGCCTTTGCCCCTGTTCTGACGCTGTTCGCGTTCACGGTCCGCCTTGCGGGGCGTTGCCGCAGGCGCCGGTTTGTTCGGAGCCGGGCGGGACGCTTTGGGGCTTTCCGCAGCAGGGGCAGCGGCAGCCGCAGCGGCACGTTCCTTTGCGACTTCTGCTTCGCGCTTCTTGCGCTCTTCTTCTTCCTGCTTAGCCTTTGCGCGTTCTTCAGCTTCACGCTGCTCGCGCTCTTTGGCCTCGGCCTCAGCACGGCGGCGGACACGCTCTTCTTCGCGAGCCTTTTCCTCAGCAGCACGCTGCGCGGCTTCTTCCGCCTCGCGGGCCTTAGCAGCCTGCAACGCCTTAAGCCGGCGCTCCATCTCCGCGTCGCTGATACCGGCAGGCCGGCGGGACCCTGAGCCGGCCGGCGCAGCACCGCTGCCACCTTTGGCCGCACCCGGCTTGGGAACCACAACGCGCTTGCGCTTGGTTTCCACTACGACATTCTTGGTCCGTCCATGGCTGAAACTCTGTTTCACGTTCCCCGGACGGGAACCCCCACGCAGACCCAGTGTCTTTTTGCCGTCACTATCGCTCATAAAGCTCTTTATCCTTCCGTGCGGCCGATGCCGCCCACCATTTCGCGCAAACCTTGCAGTCGTTGCGCCTCATCTACAACACGTTTGCTGAGTCCGCCAGAGGCGACGGCGGCATGTATCACAGTTTGGCGCCCAAATGCCATTCCCAGCTCGTCCGCCGTGAGGCAGCCGATAAATTTGCCCTTGTAAGGCGTGCTCAGCTTCGACTTTCCGCGCCCGGAGCCATCAGAAGCCTGGATCAGCACTTTGGCGTCTTCCTTGTAGAGCCAGTCCTTGACCTTTTCAAAACCCGCCACCGCGTCGCCGGACTTGCGTGCCAGGCTGATCAGCTCGACCAGGCGGCGAACCACCTGACGTTCGACTTCCTGTACCAGGTCGTCCGGCAGCTGAACCTGTGCCTTGAAGCCGCGGGCAAACAGTTTCTTTTTCACCGCGGTTTCCAGCGCCTCGCGGTTGGACGCCACATAGACGCCGCGGCCCGGCAGCTTGCCCATCACATCAGGCACGACCTGACCCTCAGGGCCCATCACAAAACGGATGAGGCCCTGTTTGGGTTCGATCTCGCCGGTTGCGATGCATTTGCGCTCGCTGCCTTCGGACCGGTCTTTTGTGGCGCCGCCGCGTGTCATTCAGCTCTCCTGTGCGAAGCCCGGGATCAGGCCTCGCCTTCCTCTTCACCAGCGTCTTCGTCCTCAGACGCTTCCGCTTCCAGCTCCGCCGGATCAACCCAACCCAGCATGATGCGGGCGGTCATGACCAGATCCTGCGCCTCTTCCAGCGACATGCCGAAGGGCTCCAGGATGCCGTCGTCCTTGACTCGCTCGCCGCCGTCGTTGGTCCAGCCGCCGGCCAGTTCCCAGTCGGCGCAGGTGGCGAAGTCTTCCAAGGATTTCACGTCGTCCTTGGCCAGCGCCTCGACCATCTGCGGGGTCAGACCTTCGAACTGAATCAGGCTGTCTTCTGCACCCAACGCGCGGGCTGCATCAATTGCCGCCTTGGCCTGGGCTTCCAGATAGTCGCGGGCACGGGCCTGCAGTTCCTCGGCGGTGCCTTCGTCAACACCATCAATGACCAGCAGTTCGTCCAGCTCGACATAGGCGACTTCTTCCAGGTTGGTGAAGCCTTCGGAGACCAGCAGCTGGGCAAAGAACTCGTCCAGGTCCAGGGTTTCCATGAACAGCTTGGTGCGCGCCTCGAATTCCTTCTGGCGGCGGGCCGATTCTTCTTCTTCGGTCATGATGTCGATGTCGAGTGCGGTCAGCTGCGAAGCCAGACGCACGTTCTGGCCGCGGCGGCCGATGGCCAGGCTCAGCTGCTCTTCCGGCACCACAACTTCGATCTTGCCGGCTTCTTCATCCAGAACAACCTTGGAGACCTCAGCGGGCTGCAGCGCGTTCACGAGGAAGGTCGGCTGATCTTCGTTCCACGGGATAATGTCGATCTTCTCGCCCTGCAGCTCGTTCACAACGGCCTGCACGCGGGAGCCGCGCATACCCACACAGGCACCAACCGGATCGATCGAGCCATCATAGGAGATCACGGCGATCTTGGCGCGCGAACCGGGGTCGCGGGCAACCGCCTTGATTTCGATGATGCCGTCATAGATTTCCGGCACTTCCATCTTGAACAACTCGGCCATGAATTCCGGAGCGGTGCGCGACAGGAAGATCTGCGGGCCTCGCGGCTCGCGGCGCACGTCCTTGATATAGCAGCGCACGCGGTCGTTCGGGCGGTAGCTTTCGCGGCCGATCTTCTCGTTGCGGCGCAGAATTGCTTCGCCTGCGCCCACGTCGACGATGACGTTGCCGTATTCCTCGCGCTTGACCAGGCCGTTGATGATGGTGCCGGCGCGATCCTTGAATTCTTCGTACTGGCGGTCACGCTCAGCTTCGCGGACTTTCTGCAGAATCACCTGCTTGGCCGACTGGGCAGCAATCCGGCCCATTTCGACCGGCGGCACTTCCTCGACAAAGGTCTGGCCCACCTCAGGATCGGCCATGTATTGGCGCGCCTGCTCGACGGTCATCTCGGCCTGGTAGTTTTCCAGCTCGTCATCGGCGACCACGGTACGCACGCGGGTAAAGGTTGCGCGGCCGGTCTTGCGGTCAATCGAGACGCGGATGTCCATCTCGGCGCCGTAGCGGCTTTTGGCAGCGCGGGCGAGGCTCTCTTCCATCGCCTCGATGACCAGACCGGGGTCGATCATCTTTTCGCGTGCCACGGCCTCAGCGGTTTGCAGCAGCTCCAGCTGGTTTGCAGAGGTGATCGCCATTACTTGTTCTCCTCTTCGGACTCTTCGGTCTCGATTTCGTCGAATGCGTCTTCGTTGAGCGTGCCGGCTTCTTTGCGCTGGCGCAGCATTTCTTTGATCAGCTCATCAGTCAGAACCAGCTTGGCATCGCTCAGCCAGTCGAATTTCAGACCGATGGTCACGGGCTGGCCCTGATCCTCGATGTTGATCAGAACCTC
>JBFOLS010000015.1:0-2417 GCA_040830225.1 Leisingera sp. | reverse complement strand
TCGCTGAAGCCGATGTACGATCCGAAATCGGAGCGGGTGAAGGCCTAAGCACCTCTCCAGTGCATTCACCTGCCCCTATCACGCCCCGGCCGCAACGCCGGGGCGTTTTTCGTGGTTGTCCCCGCGGGGACAGTTCCGGGTTCTGCTGCAACGTTTGCCCCGGTTTGGCCCCTATGCCGCGCAGCGCCTCTTGACCCCGCCGGAAATCCCTTGGAGAAATCCATAAAAAGCCTTGTGCGGCAGGGGTAAACAGGTAGGTTGCTTGTCCCGGCTACTGACACGGGCGCCTGACGAAGAGGATTTGGGACATGAAGATCAGCATCGAACGCGGCACGCTTCTCAAGGCTGTGGCTCAGGCACAGTCGGTGGTCGAGCGCCGCAACACCATTCCGATCCTGGCAAATGTGCTGATTGAAGCCGAAGGCGACAGCGTCCAGTTCCGCGCCACTGACCTGGATATCGAAGTGGTCGACAAGGCTCCGGCCCAGGTCGAGCGCGCTGGTGCCACCACCGTCGCCGCCACCACCCTGCACGAGATTGTCCGTAAACTGCCCGATGGTGCGCTGGTCACCCTGAGCGCTGACGCCGCAACCGGGCGTCTGGCGGTGGAAGCGGGGCGGTCGAATTTCTCGTTGGCAACTCTGCCGCGCGAGGATTTCCCGGTGATGGCCTCCTCCGAATACCATTCGAACTTCGCGGCCAAGGCCGCAGTGCTGCGGCGGTTGTTCGACAAATCGAAATTCGCGATCTCCACCGAGGAGACCCGCTATTACTTGAACGGTGTTTACCTGCATGTGTCGTCTGCCGATGGCAGCAAGGCGCTGCGTGCCGTGGCCACCGACGGCCACCGCCTGGCGCGTATCGATGCCGAGCTGCCGCTGGGCGCCGAGGACATGCCGGGCGTGATCGTGCCGCGCAAGACCGTGGGTGAGCTGCGCAAGCTGCTGGATGACGATGACATGGACATTGCAGTCTCGGTCTCGGAAACCAAGGTGCGCTTTGCCACCCCGAACATCACCCTGACCTCCAAGGTGATCGATGGCACCTTCCCCGACTACACCCGCGTGATCCCGGCGGGCAACACCCGCCGCCTGGAAGTGGATGCCGCCGAATTTGCGCAGGCAGTGGACCGCGTGGCAACGGTGTCCTCCGAACGCTCCCGCGCGGTGAAGCTGCAGCTGGAAGAGGACCGTCTGACCCTGTCGGTGAACGCGCCGGACAGCGGTGCTGCCGAGGAAGAGCTGGCCGTGGCTTACAACGACGAGCGGCTGGAAATCGGCTTTAACGCCAAGTATCTGCTGGAGATCGCCAACCAGGTGGACCGCGAGAATGCTGTGTTCATGTTCAACTCTTCCGGCGACCCGACCCTGATGCGTGAAGGCAATGACGAAAGCGCTGTCTACGTTGTGATGCCGATGCGGGTTTGACGCGCCTGACGGCGCTGCCTCCCCTCCCGGCGGTGAAGCTGCCTGCCGGGCAGCGGGACGCGGGTATTTTTGGAAATATGAAATAGGGAGCGCGCCGCGTGCTGGCTCTGACCGCCTTGACCCTGTCCCATTTCCGCTCGCATTTGCGGGCGGAATTGCATTTGGACGGGCGGCCGGTGTCTATTTACGGCAACAACGGCGCGGGCAAGACCAATATTCTGGAAGCGGTGTCGCTGTTTTCCCCCGGCCGGGGCTTGCGGCGGGCCAGCGCTGCTGACATGGCGCGCCAACCCGAGGCGCTGGGCTGGAAGCTGAAGGGGGAATTGCGGACGCCCTCGCAGGCCTATGAGGTTGAAACCTGGTCCGAGGGCGGCAATGCCCGGCAGGTCAAGATAGACAACAAATCCGCCAGCCAGGTGACGCTGGGGCAGGTGGCGCGGGTGGTCTGGCTGATCCCGGCGATGGACCGGCTGTGGATCGAGGCGGCCGAAGGGCGGCGGCGGTTTCTGGACCGGATTGCACTGAGCTTTGATCCCTCCCATGCCGAGGCATCGCTGGCCTATGAAAAGGCGATGCGCGAGCGGAACCGGCTTTTGAAAGAGCAAGTCCGCGATGCGGCCTGGTACCGGGTACTGGAAGACCGCATGGCCGCGGCCGGACACCGGGTGCATGCTGCCCGGGTTCAGGCGGTGGATTTGCTGCAGCTTGCACAGGCGGAGGCGGAAACCGCGTTTCCGGCGGCGGAGCTCGAGCTTTTGCAGTCGGAAGGCAGCATGCCGTCCAGCGAAGAGGATTTCCGGGACGCGCTGGAGGAGAGCCGGTTCCGCGACCTGGCTGCGGGGCGCACCCTGGTGGGGCCGCACCGTACCGATCTGATCGGTACCTACCGGGCCAAGGGTATTCCGGCCAAGGATTGCTCCACCGGCGAACAGAAGGCGCTGCTGGTGTCGCTGATCCTGGCCAATGCGCGGGCACTGGCGCAGCGCGAGG
>JBFOLS010000014.1:0-11093 GCA_040830225.1 Leisingera sp. | reverse complement strand
CCGGGACACCTTTGAGATTATTGACGAAATCCAGGAGAACCTGGCGATCGACGTGACGCCTGCCAGCTGGCCGATCGGGGTGGGGCGTGACTTTATCGGCTGCTATGACATGCTGCGCGACAGGCTGGAACTGATGGACCGTGCCGACCGCAACAAAGTGGCGGAAAGCATTGAGATCAACGGTTTGGACGACCCCAAACTGGCCGACCATGTGCCGGAGCATCTGCTGGAGAAGCTGCTGGAAGAGGTCGAGATGGCGCGCGAGCTGCTGCCCGCGCTGGACCCGCAAGCGGTGCTGGAAGGCCACATGACCCCGATCTGGTTCGGCTCGGCGATCAACTCCTTTGGTGTCAAGGAGCTGATGGACGGCATCGGCGCCTATGGCCCCGAGCCGCAGCCGCAGTCCGCCCAGCCCCGCGCGATGGCGCCGGAAGAGAAAAAGGTCGCCGGATTTGTCTTCAAGGTTCAGGCCAACATGGACCCCAAGCACCGCGACCGGGTGGCCTTTGTGCGGATGGCATCCGGCCACTTCAAGCGCGGCATGAAGCTGACCCACGTGCGCACCAAAAAGCCGATGGCAGTGTCGAACCCGGTGCTGTTCCTGGCCTCTGACCGGGAATTGGCAGAGGAAGCCTGGGCCGGCGACATCATCGGCATTCCGAACCACGGTCAGCTGCGTATCGGCGACACCCTGACCGAGGGTGAGGTGCTGAAGGTGACCGGCATCCCCTCCTTTGCCCCGGAACTGCTGCAGGGCGTTCGCGCAGGCGACCCCATGAAGGCCAAGCACCTGGAAAAAGCGCTGATGCAGTTTGCCGAGGAAGGCGCGGCCAAGGTCTTCAAGCCTTCGATCGGCTCGGGCTTTATCGTCGGCGTCGTCGGCGCGCTGCAATTCGAAGTGCTCGCCAGCCGGATCGAGATGGAATACGGCCTGCCGGTACGGTTTGAGGCCAGCCAGTTCACTTCCGCCCGCTGGGTCAGCGGAGACAAGGCCGCAGTGGACAAGTTCATCAATGCCAACAAGCAGCACATTGCCCATGACCACGACGGCGATATTGTCTATCTGACGCGGCTGCAATGGGACATCGACCGGGTGGAGCGCGACTATCCGGACTTGAATCTGACCGCGACCAAGGAAATGATGGTCTAACAGCCTTTCCTTTGGACACTCCAGATTTTTGAAACCCGCCATGGATCTTGATCAAGAAAACTACCCTGGCGGGTTTTTCCATTTGATGCGGCGGCAGGAAAAGCGGGAGACGCCGTTTGCAGATGCCTTGTCTGTCCTGCCGCCTGCCGGAACCGATCTGAACGTGTTGCGCAGCCGGATGGTGGCTGACGAACCGGATCTGGACAACTTCGCGGAAGGCCGCAGGAGCGCCGTCCGTAAAAAGGCAGCCCTGCAAGCGGAGTTTGTCGGCAAGCCTGAGCTGTGGCTTCTGCATGCGCTGTGCATAGCAATTCTGCGGCGGCGTGAACCGCCAGCTGAAGCACGCCAGCTCTTCCTTCGGATCTGGGCAGACCAGGGCCGTGCCTTGGCACACGAGCTGCCTGTGCGCTGGCTGATCTCGGCGGCCACCACATTTGCCGACCATGGCGAAACCGCGGATCAGCGCCTGGGCGGCCAGGGGCTGATGATGCTGTTTGACCTGATCAAGCTGCACGACAGCGAACGCCGCCAAAGCGGCCGCAAGAACAGCGAGGGTTTTCCCCGCACCCGCAGCGGCCGGCGGCCTGACAAGCTGGCCTTTGGAATGGTTCCCTATTCACTGGACCGGGGCGATCTGGACAAGAACATGCTGGCCCGGCTGTGGCGCTATGCGGAAAACGATCCGGTTCTGCGGCCGCTGGGCGTGCGGATGCTTCAGCTGGTGATGAGCGATCCGCGCAGTATCTTCGGCCGGATCCAGCGCTACAAGGAAAGGCCTCTTTCCGATGAACTCTAGCCAGGTCAAATGGGGCCTTGTCAGCACGATCAAGGCGGAGGCTGAAGACATCCTGCAGTTTGCAGCCCACCATTTGGAGGCCGGAGCTCATCGGTTGTTCTTGTACCTGGACGCCCCCTGCCCCAAAGCCTACCCGCTGTTGAAATCGCATCCGAAGATCAGAGTAACCGAGTGCGGCGAAACCTACTGGCAAAGGCAAGGGCGGCGTCCGGCCAAGCACCAAGTACGGCAGACAATCAACGCAACCCGAGCCTACCAACGGCAGGCCCGGGACGTGCAATGGCTGCTGCATTGCGACGTGGATGAGTTTCTATGGGCAGAGCCGGAAACTGCAGCGCAGCTTGCGGCCCTTCCCCCGGACGTCTGCTGCGCCCGGGTGCGCCCAGTCGAAGCTCTCTCAGGCGGGGACGGCACCGCCTTCAAGAGCCCGCTGTCCCAGGCTGCCAAAGAGGCGGACGCCAGACTGCCATACCCTGAATACGGCGCGCATCTTAAGGGCGGATTCCTCAGCCACGTTCAGGGTAAGCTGTTTGTGCGAACCGGTTTGAACGGCCTGGAATTCAGGATACACAATGCCTACCAGCATGAGCAGGAAAACCCGGGATACGCCGAGCTTACTGAAACAGACCTGTGCCATTTTCACGCCCGGGACTGGGACCACTGGCTGGCGCATTACCGGTACCGTTTGGAAAAAGGGTCTTACAGGTCTGAACTGAGGCCCGCTCAGCCAAGGGAAAGGGGCGGTGTCACGGTGCATGAGCTGCTTTCCGCGATTGAAGCCGAACAGGGCGAACAAGGCTTGCGGGAGTTCTTCCAGGAGGTTTGTGCCGACGGTCCTGGACTGCGCAGCCGGCTGCAGGCCTGCGGTTTGCTGAAGATTCGCCAGCTGGACCTGGCGGCCAAACGGCAAAAACACTTCCCTGACTTTGGCTGAATTGTTTCTATTTTGCACACACCAGAGCCGAAAACACTGTAAAATCGGGCATTAATTGACGATCGCGCGGGATTTTGCTATGCCGGCCAGCGAGCCGGAAGCTGCCAAACCGCATGACCTTTGCGGAGCCGGCTGGAACACACACGCGCGGGCCAGGTCAGTGTCCGCAATGACGGATACAGATGACAAAATTCACCGATCTGAACCTTAATCCCAAGGTCCTCAAAGCCATTGAGGAAGCGGGATATGAAACCCCCACCCCGATTCAGGCAGGGGCGATTCCGCCCGCTCTGGAAGGCCGCGATGTTCTGGGAATCGCCCAGACCGGCACCGGCAAAACCGCGTCCTTCACGCTGCCGATGATCACGCTTCTGGCCCGCGGCCGCGCCCGCGCCCGGATGCCGCGCAGCCTGGTGCTGTGCCCGACCCGCGAGCTGGCGGCGCAGGTGGCAGAGAACTTCGACACTTATGCCAAGCACGTGAAACTCACCAAGGCGCTGCTGATCGGCGGCGTGTCCTTCAAGGAGCAGGACGCGCTGATCGACAAGGGCGTCGACGTTCTGATCGCCACCCCCGGCCGGCTGCTGGACCATTTCGAGCGCGGCAAGCTGCTGCTCACCGGCGTGCAGATCATGGTGGTGGACGAGGCCGACCGGATGCTCGACATGGGCTTCATCCCGGATATCGAACGCATCTTCTCGCTGACGCCGTTCACCCGCCAGACCCTGTTCTTCTCGGCCACCATGGCGCCCGAGATCGAGCGGATCACCAACACCTTCCTGTCCGCGCCGGCCCGTATCGAAGTGGCCCGCCAGGCCACCGCATCCGAGACCATCGAACAGGCAGTGGTGCAGTTCAAACCTTCGCGCCGCGACCGCGAAGGCAGCGAGAAACGCAAGGTGCTGCGGGCGCTGATTGATGCCGAAGGCGAGAAACTGACCAACGGCATCATCTTCTGCAACCGCAAGACGGATGTGGATATCTGCGCGAAATCGCTGAAGAAATACGGCTATGACGCGGCAGCGATCCACGGCGATCTGGACCAGAGCCAGCGGATGAAAACGCTGGATGGCTTCCGTGACGGCAGCTTGCGAATCCTGGTGGCCTCGGATGTGGCCGCGCGCGGACTGGACGTTCCCAGCGTCAGCCATGTGTTCAACTTCGATGTCCCTGGCCACGCCGAGGATTACGTGCACCGGATCGGCCGCACCGGCCGTGCAGGCCGCGAAGGCAAGGCGATCACCATTTGCTCCTCGCGCGACGAAAAGGCGATGGATGCGGTGGAAAAGCTGATCCAAAAGGAAATCCCGCGCCTTGAGAACCCGGTTAAGCCGGAACCCAAGAAGGAACGCGCGCCCCGTGCAGCCAAGCCGGAAGCGGCAAGCCGCAAAGACGAGAAACCTGCCCAGAAGCCCGAGCGGGAGCGTTCCTCCGGCGGCCGGGGCAAGTACGGCAAGCGCGACGACAAAGTTGTCGTCGGAATGGGCGATCACCTGCCCAGCTTCATCGCCCTCAGCTTCGCGGAACGCCGCGCCGGCTGACCAGCCAGCTTAGAGACATATTCGGGCCGCTCCATCAGGGGCGGCCTTTTTCATTTCCCATGCTTCCGCGGCATGGCAACCTTTGCACCTGCAGCATAACGGGTCTTCGTTCTTGGCTGGCGTAAATCCGCACAAAGCGGCGTATTGCTTCGGCAACACTGAAACGCGCCATTGATGATGGGCCACGCCATGAAAATGATCGAAACCAACACCCTGACCATTGCCCAGTTCCAGGCTATCGAAGCCCGCGCCCATGAGCTGCGCGCCGAGGCTTTTGCAAGCTTCACCCGCCGCCTGTTCCGCGCGGTGTTTCTGGCCCCCTTCAAACTGCTCTCACGCCCGGCCTGCGCCCGCCCGCTTCACGGTTAAGGCCGCAGCCGCTGCCTGGCGGAAACAGAGCTTGGGATTGAAAACGCCGCGAGCCTTAAAGGCCGCGGCGTTTTTCGTTTCTTCCGGTGGTCTTCTGCGGCCGCCCGCGGGCCCGCAGGGCGCGCGGCGCCGGACCCAACGGGGCCTGCTGCATCTTTGATGCAGCACGGGCCGGGCGGGAGTACCGCCCTGCCCTGCCGGCTTCAGCGCATACGGCTGACGATCACCGTGACCTCGGGCTTCTTGCCGATTTCAGCCTGCGCTGTCTGGCGGGTGATGCGGCGCAGTTCCTGTTCCAGCTTGTCGTCGTCGCGCAGGGTTTTGGCGCCCGCACGCATCAGGAACTGGTTCAAGTCCTCTTCCAGCACCTCGACAAGGGCGGCGTTGGAGGTGCCGGTTTCCGCCAGGCCCTTCAGATCGCACCAGGGCTCGCCCAGCGGCTCGTCATCCTCGTCCAGGATCACCGTCACCACCACATGGCCATTCAGCGCCATACGGATACGGTCGCGGACAATGCCATCCAGCGCACCGTATTTGATCTCACCATCCAGATAGGTGCGGCCGGTCTCGATCCATTCGGTAACCTTCGGCGCGTCGCCCGACAGGTCCATCATCATGCCGTTGACCACAACCGCGCTGGGAATGCCCTTGGCCTCGCCCAGACGGGCGTGCTGGCGCAGGTGGCGGTGCTCACCGTGCATCGGAATGAGCATCTTCGGCTTCAGAAGATCATGCACCCGCTCCAAGTCGGGGCCATTGGCGTGGCCCGAGACGTGATAGAGGCCGGAGCTGTCGTCGACCACATCCACGCCCTTCTCGGAGAACTGGTTGATGATGCGGATGACGCCTTTCTCGTTGCCCGGGATGGTTTTGGAGGAGAACAGGAAGGTGTCTCCTTCCTTCAGCTCCAGCCCGCGGTATTTGCCGCGCGCCAGCTGCGCGGTGGCAGCGCGGCGCTCGCCCTGGCTGCCGGTCGTGATCAGCATCAGGTTCTCGCGCGGGATGTCACCCGCGTCTTCGGGGCTGATGACCTTCGGGAAGTCCACCAGCACGCCGGTTTCCACCGCCGCCTCGACCATCCGGCGCATGGCGCGTCCCAAGAGAACCACCGAGCGTCCAGCCCTCACCCCGGCCTCAGCCAGGGTTTTCACACGGGCAACGTTGGAGGCAAAAGTGGTGGCTGCCACCATGCCTTTGGCCTCGGCAAACAGTTTGGTGATCTCTTCCGGCAGCTCGGATTCCGAGCGGCCCGGATGCTGAGAGAACACATTGGTGGAATCGCAGACCAGCGCCTGGATACCGTCCTTGGCGATCGCGGCCCACATCTCTGGATCGAAGGGCTCACCGACCAGCGGATCTGGGTCGAGCTTGAAATCGCCGGTATGCACCACCCGGCCGGCCGGGCTGTCGATCACCAGCGCGCCGCTTTCGGGGATCGAGTGGCTCATCGGAGCAACGCCGATGCTGAAAGGACCAAGCTTGGTCACCTCCGGCCAGGCCTCGACCGTGTGCACGTTTGCCGGGTCATGACCGGCCTCTTCCATCTTGCGCCGCGCCAGGTTGGCGGTGAAGGGCCGCGCATAGACCGGCACGTTCAGGCTCGAGTACATATGCGCGATAGCGCCGATGTGGTCCTCGTGGCCATGGGTGATAAAGATCCCCTCCAGCCGGTCGGCGCGCTCTTTCAGCCAGCTCATGTCGGGCATAATCAGGTCGACGCCTGGCGTGGTGTCCATGTCCGGGAAGGTCACCCCCAGGTCGACCAGAATCAGGCGTTCCCTGTCCTGGCCCCCATAGCCGTAGACATAGGCGTTCATGCCAATTTCACCTGCCCCGCCGAGGGGAAGGTAGATCAATCTTTCACTGCTCATACGTCAGTTCCGTTTTCCTTATTGTATTTATGTATGATCTGCAGGCCGTGCATGGTGAGGTCGTCCTCAAAGGCATCAAACAGATCGGCAGATTGCTGGAAGAGCGGCGCCAGCCCGCCTGTCGAGATCACTTTCATCGGCACCCCGCGCTCCGCCTTGATCTGTGTGCAGATCTCGCGGACGAGGCCGACATAGCCCCAGAACACGCCGGCCTGCATGCAGGCGACGGTGTTGGTGCCGATGACATTGTCAGGTTTGGAAATATCCACATGCGGCAGCGCGGCTGCTGCCTGGTGCAGGGCCTCAAGGCTCAAGTTCACGCCCGGCGCAATCACCCCGCCGATATAGGCGCCATCCTCGGCCACCACGTCGAATGTTGTAGCGGTGCCGAAATCCACCACGATCAGGTTGCCGCCGTGCTGGTCAAAGCCCGAAACTGTGTTGACCAGCCGGTCCGGGCCAACAGCGGTGCCTTCGTCGACCCGCACAGGCACCGGCAACAGGCAGCCGGGTTTCCCCACCACCAGGGGACGCGTGTTGAAATAGCGGTCCGCCAGAACACGCAGGTTGAACACCACCCGCGGAACGGTGGAAGAGATGATCATGTCGGTGATGTCAGCCTCGACCCCTTGCAGCTTCATCAGAGTGCTGAGCCAGACGTAGTACTGATCCGCGGTGCGTTGCCATTCGGTGGCTGTACGCCACAGGCCGATGAATTTCTCGCCGTCGTAGATCGAGAAAACCGTATTGGTATTGCCGCAATCAACTGCCAGAAGCATGTGGCTCTCCCGCCTAGAAATAAATGTCCGCCGCCGGAATGCTGACGCGGCCCTTGGCGGTGTTCAGGACAAGGTTTCCGCTGGCATCCACCGTCTCAAAAGTGCCTACGGTCTCGGACCCGGCGGTACGGGCGGTGATCACCTCGCCCAGCTTGGCCGCCCGCTCCAGCCACGCGGTGCGGATCGGTTCAAACCCATAGGTCGAGAACTGCTGTTCGTAACGGGCAAACCCCTCGGCCACGGCCTCCAGGAAGGTTTCCGGATCGACCTGCACGCCGGTTTCCGCCAACAGCGAGACCGGGTAGACGGCGCCGGGCTCCAGCCATTCCTGCATCGGGGTCTCGATCAGGTTGACGCCGATGCCGACAAACAGGTGGTTCACCCCCTGCCCCCGGCCCGCGCTCTCCAAAAGGATGCCGGCCAGCTTGCCGCCCTTCATCAGCACATCATTGGGCCATTTCAGGGACAGACCCTCGCTGCGGCCTGTCACCGCAACGCAAGCATCATACACCGCCAGCGCCGCCACAAAGCTGCGCAGCGCGGCCTGATCCGGCGCGCCTTCGGGACGCATCACCAGGGTGGCCGCGAAATTGCCCTTGGGGTCTTTCCAGTCCCGCCCGCGGCGGCCGCGCCCCTGGGTCTGGCGCAGGGCCAGAATCCACTCAGGGCCTGCCAGATCATCAGCGATGCGGGCGGCCTCATTGAGGGTGCTGTCGACCTCGGCAAGCACCCGTTTTCCATATCCTGCTGGCCAGCTCATGCGCGCTCCTTAAGTGCGAAAAGGCCCGGTCGCAAGACCGGGCCTCTTTAACCTGCCTGAAAAGCAGATCAATTTACAAGGGTTGCTGCGGCAGCGGCTGCGGCGCCGTCGATGCCGAACTGGTAGACCACGCCCACCAGCATCATCGCGGCGGATGCCATCAGGGCCGCGGTCAGGATCGGCGTGCCCTTCGCTTCGACATCGTCTTCGCCGGTGCCGAAGTACATGTAGAAGACGATCCGGATATAATAGAAGGCACCTATGACCGAAGCGATGGCCGAGGCCACGACCAGGCCGAACAGGCCCGCGTCAACGCCTGCTTTCCAGACGCCCAGCTTGGCAAAGAAGCCCAGCATCGGCGGCACACCTGCCAGCGAGAACATCAGGATCAGCACCGCCAGCGCCTTGCCCGGCTCGCGGGATGCGAACTGGTTCAGGGCCAGGATGTCAGTGACCGGCTTGCCGTCTTTCTCGAGCATCAGAATGAAGGAGAAAGCGCCGACATTCATGGTGACGTAGATCGCGAGGTAGACCAGCATCGCGGTAACACCGGCCTCGGTCCCTGCCGCCAGGCCAATCATCGCATAGCCCATGTGGGCGATTGAGGAGAAGGCCATCAGGCGTTTGATGTCGCGCTGTCCGATGGCCGCAATGGCGCCCAGGAACATCGACAGCACCGACAGTACCACGATGATCTGCTGCCAGTCAGAGATGGCACCGCCGAAAGCGTCAAACAGGACACGGGCGAACAGGCCCATCGCGGCGACTTTCGGCGCGGTGGCAAAGAAAGCAGTAACCGGGGTCGGTGCGCCCTCGTAGACGTCCGGGGTCCACATGTGGAAGGGAACCGCCGAAACCTTGAACGCCATGCCTGAGATCATGAACACGAGGCCGAACAGCATGCCGATGGACATAGACCCATGTTCCGCCACTTGGATGATGCCCGCAAACTGGGTGGTGCCGGCAAAGCCGTAGACCAGCGACGCGCCGTAGAGCAGCAGGCCGGAGGACAGCGCGCCCAGCACGAAGTACTTGAGGCCTGCTTCGGTCGATTTGACGCTGTCGCGGCGCATGGCGGCCACGACATAAAGCGACAGCGACTGCAGCTCGAGCCCCATGTAAAGCGCCATCAGGTCGCCTGCGGAAACCATCATCATCATGCCGACGGCGGCCAATGCCACCAGGATCGGGTATTCGAACCGCAGCATGCCGCGGCGCGCCATGTAGTCCTGGCCGACCAGCAGCACGGCGGCAGCGCCCAAGAGCAGCGCCACCTTGGCAAAACGCGAGAAGCCGTCGTCGATGAACATACCGTTGAAGGCGGTCTGGGTGCCGGCGCCGGAGGTGCCGATCCAGATGGCGACCACAGCCAGCAGGGCTGCGGTGCTCCAGACCAGCGGAACCGCCAGCTTGTCCTTGCCGGTGTAGACCGCACCGATCAGCGCGCCCATGGCGTAAAGCGCCAGAACGATCTCTGGCAGGATTACAGTAAGATCAGCTTGGATCATCTGCCTGATGCTCCCTTAGTGCGAAGCAATCTGGGTCGCGGCGGGCGCAGTGTCCGCAGCAGCCAGAGACTGGTTGAAGTTTGCAATCAGCGCCTCGGTCGAGGGGCTGATGATGTCGGTGACCAGCGACGGGTAGACCCCCAGCAGCAGGGTCATCACCACCAGCGGCGCAAAGACGAAGCGTTCACGCGCGGACATATCCTTGATGCCCATCAGGCTGCCCTTGATCAGATCGCCGAAGACCACACGGCGGTAGAGCCACAGCGCATAGCCTGCCGAGAAGATCACGCCGGTTGCCGCCACTGCGGTCACCCAGGTGTTTTTCTGGAAGGCGCCCATCAGGGTCAGGAATTCACCGACAAAGCCCGAGGTGCCCGGCAGGCCGACGTTGCCCATGGTGAAGAACATGAAGACCAGCGCATAGGCAGGCATCCGGATCACCAGGCCGCCGTAGGCGTCGATGTCGCGGGTGTGCATGCGGTCATAGATCACGCCAACGCAGAGGAAGAGCGCGGCGGAGATGAATCCGTGCGACAGCATCTGGAAGATGGCGCCATCGATGCCCTGCTGGTTGGCAGCAAAGATGCCCATGGTGACAAAGCCCATGTGCGCCACCGATGAGTAGGCAATGAGCTTCTTCATGTCCTCCTGCACCATCGCCACCAGCGAGGTGTAGACCACCGCGATGGCCGACATCCACAGGACGACGTCTGTCATCACATCTGCGCCCACCGGGAACATCGGCAGGGAGAAGCGCAGGAAACCGTATCCGCCCATCTTCAAGAGGATCGCCGCCAGCACCACGGAGCCTGCGGTCGGAGCCTGAACGTGCGCGTCCGGCAGCCAGGTATGCACCGGCCACATCGGCATCTTCACCGCGAAGGAGGCAAAGAAGGCCAGGAACATCAGCGTCTGCGCGCCGCCAACGATGTGCAGCCCCAACACGTCAAAGGACGCCGCCGAGAAGCTGTGAGTGAGCAGAACTTCGATGTCGGTGGTGCCGGCATCGACGTACATGTAGACCATCGCCACCAGCATCAGCACCGAGCCGAAGAAGGTGTAGAGGAAGAACTTGAAGGAGGCGTAGATCCGCTCCTTACCGCCCCAGATGCCGATGATCAGGAACATCGGAATGAGGCCGGCCTCGAAGAACAGGTAGAACAGCACCAGGTCCAGCGCCATGAAGACGCCCAGCATCAGGGTTTCCAGCAGCAGGAAGGCAACCATGTATTCCTTCACCCGGTCGGTGACCGACCAGCTGGCCAGGATGGTCAGCGGCATGATGAAGGTTGTCAGCATCACAAACAGCACCGAGATGCCGTCGACGCCCATCTTGTACTTCAGGCCCAGGAACCACTCCCGGTCTTCCACAAACTGAAAGCCGG
>JBFOLS010000013.1:0-3875 GCA_040830225.1 Leisingera sp. | reverse complement strand
TCCATGAACTTCTGAATCACCTGGTCGCGGGTGAGCGGCGATTCCGGGCCGCCGCGGGCGTGCACGTCGCCGGATTCGATCACCTGGCCGTTGGTCAGTGTGACCACCACATCGGCGACCCGGCACATCGGGAAGCGGACCGAGTGGCGTGCGGCCTCGGAAACTGAGATACGCTCATGGATCGAGGCGACCAGCGGATCGTTCAGGCCTTCGCCCGAGATATGCTCAACCCCGATGCGGCCATAGGCAGCCTGGGTAGCCACTGCAAAGCCCAGAGAATACTGCGCCTGGCTGGTGGTGGAGGGGATGCCGGGGTAGAGACAGGAGCTTTCGTGGAAGGTGTTGATGTGGATTTTGGCGATCTGCTCATGGGTCAGGCTGTAGTCCAGCATCACCTGCCGCACGGCGTCGATCGGGGCGTGGGCCCAGCGGCAGATCGGGTAGGGCTTCAAGTACTGATGCTCCATCTGCCAGAAGCTGGCGAGGTCTTCCCAGTATTCTGCCACCCGGTCTTCCTCGATGGTGATGGCAGGCGCACCGGTGAAGCCCTTTTCGGCAAGGATCGCTGAGGACATGCCGACCATCGCGCCCCAGCCGGAGCCGTCATGCAGCATCGAGGGGTTGGCGATCTCGCGCATCATCTGGCTGCGGGGGCCGTGGTATTCGGCAATCCCCAGCGCCTCGCGCAGCTGGGGGCGGCTTAGGCCGCGCATCCGGGCGGCCATGGCGGTGACACCAAGCGCGTTCCAGGCGCCGGAGGTGTGGTAGTCGCTGACCGTGTTGTGCAGCGACAGCGCCGCGCGGCCCGACAGTTCATAGCCTAATGCGGTGATGGTCAGCGCCTCCGGCCCCGAGAAGTCCGGGACGGTTTCCGCCAGCGCCGCAATCGCCGGGATTACAACCACGCCGATGTGGCCCTTGGTTGGGTAGTAGCCGTCGTGGCCGTCCAGGTTGTCGGTGGCGGTGGCCGAGGCATAGGCGGCACCGGCGACGCTTACCTTGCGGCCGTCGAACATCATACGCGCGCCCAGGCCCTCCTCGCCGCATCCGTACAGAGCGACGGCTGTTTCACGGGCGATACGGCCGGCCTCCATAGGGCCTGCGCCAATAGTGATGCCGATTGTGTCGAGGAACATCAGCGCCGCCGCTTCGCGGGTGCTTTCCGGCAGGTCGCCGGGAGCGAGGTCAAAGGTGAAATCGGCGGCGCGGTCGAAGGTGGCGGTCATGGCGGCTTTCTCGCTGATGCGGGTCGGGGCAGTTTTCTCGCGTCAGGGTAGGTGGAACCGGCCGAAGTGACACACAAATTAAGATGGGTCATAGCCTTGGTATATTTCGTGAAAGCGGTGATAGACGTCGTTTTCTGACCTTTCCGGGGCGCTAACTCTAAGGAATTGCGGCCCATTCCAAAGCATGGGAACATGGCCCCGAAACCGCTGCCGGACCCATGATGAAGAATCTCCCCCACCTGACCTTTCTCCGTTCCTTTGAGGCCGCAGCGCGGTATCTTAGCTTTACTTCAGCCGCGGATGAACTGAACTGCACGCAGTCGGCGGTCTCAAATCATGTGCGCAGCCTGGAGGAATTCATCGGCCGGCCGCTGTTTGTGCGCCATCCGCGGTCGCTGTCTCTGACAGATGTGGGCGAGGCCTATCTGCCCTCGGTCCGCCATGCGCTGCAGGAGATAGACTCAGCGACGCAGCTTTTGATTTCGCAAAGCCACAAGCGGGAGGTGGTGATCTCCTGCCCGGTCAGCCTGGCGGAGAAATGGCTGATCAACGTGGTTGAGGATTTCACCAAGGTTCACCCGGACATCGACCTGACCATTCACAGCACTATCTGGGTGGATGTGGAGACTAATGTCTCGGACATCTCGATCACCATCAACCATGTGGACGACGTGGACGGCCCCGCGGTGAAACTGTGGGACGAGAAGCTGGCGCTGGTTTGTTCGCCGGACTACCGCGTCGGCGGCGAGGCCCTGACCCGGCCCGAGCAGCTGGCGGATGCCAAGCTGATCCACATTCTGGGCCGCCCGATCTATTGGGAAAAAATCGCCAAGCACTACGGGTTGACCGGGATTGAGCATAAGGGCGGTTTGCAGACCAACTCGTCCAACATGGGACTGGAGTTTGCCGTCAACGTGCTCGGCTGCGTGGTGCTTCCGAAATCCCTGGTGCGTACGCACTTGGAAGACGGGCGGCTGGTGGAGCCGTTTGACTTTGATCTCGACTGCCCGTGGACCTATTTCGCCACTTTCAAGGACAAGGCGGCGACACCCTCGGTCAAGCATTTCAAGACCTGGCTGCTGAAGGCAGCGGCGGAGATGGAGCTGTAGTGCCTGACCGTTGTCATCTTTCTGTGTTTGAATGGATACCAGTTCCGCCCTGACCTGGTAGAGGGAGTTCGGATTGTGGAAGATCTGGAAACTGGTGACGTGGATGCAGCAGCACTTGCGGAATGGTTGACGGCTGGGATGCCACCGACCTGATTTCCAATCAATACCGCAAAAGAGAAAGCCGCCCCGGAGGGCGGCTTTGCTGTTTCTGATCAGGCCCGCAGACGTGCGCCCGAAGGGTCAAAGGCAGCCGCTTCCAGAATGCGCGCCTTGTGCGGCTTGCCCAGGATGTAGACCTCGACCTCATCCCCCGGCTTGGCCACTTCGGGGTCGGCATACCCCAGCGCCAGCGACTTGCCGACTGAGTAGCCATAGGCACCCGAGGTGACCCTGCCCACCGGCTTGCCGTCGGGGGTAAAGATAGGCTCGCCGCCAGAGGCATCTGCGTCGTTCACAGCGTTAATCTCAAACCCGACCAGCACTTCGCGCGGGGCATTGTCCTTAACCTTCAGGTAGGCCTCCTTGTTTAGGAAGTCCTTATCCAGTTTGACAAGGCCGGCAAGGCCAACTTCCTGCGGCCAGTATTCCTGGCTGTATTCGCGGCCCCAGGAGCCATAGCCCTTTTCGATCCGCAGGGAGCCAAGGGCACGGCCGCCGACCGGGCCGCCATCGAACTCTGCGGCAGCTGCCAGCAACGCGGAGTAGAGCTTGACCTGATCTTCCTCGGCGCAATGCAGTTCCCAGCCCAGATCGCCGGTAAAGGACACGCGGATCGCCAGGCATTCCACGCCTGCCACGTCGATAGTGCGCGAGCGCATGAAGCGGAAGGCTTCGTTCGACAGATCCGCATTCGTCATCCGCTGCAGCATGTCGCGCGATTTCGGACCGGCCACGTTGAAGCCGGCGATGCGGTTGGTGGCGACCTCGAAGGTGGTGCCTTCCGGCAGTTCGATCATGTTGAAGAACCGCTGGTGATAGCGTTCCGCCATGCCGGAGCCGACCATCATGTACTCGTCATCCGCCACCTTGGTGATGGTGAAGTCGCCCGCGACGCCGCCGCGGACCGAGATCAGCGGGGTCAGGCAGGACCGTCCGACTTCGGTCGGCACCTTGTTGGCAACGAGCTTGTCCAGCCACTCATAGGCGCCCGGGCCCTTGATCACGTAGTTGGCGAAGTTCGAGATGTCGATCACGCCGACGTTTTCACGCAGCATGTTGACTTCGCGCCCCACAGGCTCCCACCAGTTCTGGCGGGTGAAGCTGTTGGTGTCGGTGGTGCCGGGCACGCCGGAGAACCACAAGGGGTGTTCCCAGCCGCAGTTCAGGCCAAAGACGCAGCCCATTTCCTTTTGCATCTCGTACACGGGGCGCACACGGGCCGGACGGCCGGCGCTGCGTTCCTCGTTCGGGAAGTGGATGGCAAAGCGGTGGGCGTACTGATCCTCGACGCGGGCCTTGGTGAATTTCTTGTCGGCCCAGTCGCCAAAGCGCGCCAGATCCCAGGCGAACATGTCGTATTGCGGCTCGCCCTCGAGCATCC
>JBFOLS010000012.1:0-3494 GCA_040830225.1 Leisingera sp. | reverse complement strand
CCAGCATGTCTACACAATGAAACGGCGCGACCTGAAAAGCGTCGACCTTGGCGCGGCTTTCGAGGAGCAGTGCCTGCAGAACTGGGATCAGATCCAGGCGATGCAGCAGCAGCTGCAGTCGAACTGACATGTCGCTGCCGCCCGGTTTCCTCGACGAATTGCGCACCCGCATCAGTATCTCTGATGTTGTCGGGCGCAAGGTCATGTGGGACCAGCGCAAGTCGCAGCCGGGCAAGGGCGATTACTGGAGCCCTTGCCCCTTTCACCATGAAAAGACCGCCTCCTTTCATGTCGAGGACCGTAAGGGCTTCTATTACTGCTTCGGCTGCCACGCCAAGGGCGATGCGCTGAAGTTTGTCCAGGAAACCGAGAACGTCGGCTTTATGGAAGCGGTCGAGATCCTGGCGGGCGAAGCGGGCATGGAGATGCCCAAACGCGATCCGCGTGCGCAGGAGAAACAGGACCGCCGCGCGCTGCTGGCCGATGTGATGGAGCAGGCGGTGCAGTTCTTCCGCCTGCAGCTCAAGACCGGGGCCGCACAGGATGCCCGCTCCTACTTGCAACGCCGGGGGATGACGGCGCAGGCATTGGACCGCTGGGAAATCGGCTTTGCCCCCGATGGCTGGCAGAACCTGTGGGACGCCTTGCGTGGCAAGAATGTGCCTGAAGATCTGATCATCGGCGCGGGCCTTGCCAAGCCTTCGAACAAGGGCGGCAAGCCTTATGACACCTTCCGCAACCGGATCATGTTCCCGATCCGGGATGCGCGCGGGCGGGCGATTGCCTTTGGCGGCCGGGCGATGGACCCGAATGACAATGCCAAATACCTGAATTCGCCTGAGACCGAATTGTTCGATAAGGGCCGCAGCCTGTATAACCACGGCCCCGCGCGTTCGGCGTCTGGGCGCGGCTCCACGCTCGTTGTGGCCGAAGGCTATATGGATGTGATCGCACTGGCAGAGGGCGGTTTCCAGTCCTCTGTCGCGCCGCTGGGCACTGCGATCACTGAAAATCAGCTGCAGATGCTGTGGCGGATGTCGGATGAGCCGATCATTGCGCTGGACGGTGACAAGGCAGGCATCCGCGCAGCGATGCGCTTGATCGATCTGGCGCTGCCCCTTTTGGAGGCGGGCAAGTCCCTGCGCTTTGCCATAATGCCCGAGGGCAAAGACCCGGATGATATGATCCGTTCCGAAGGCCCGGATGCGGTGCAGGCGGTACTGGATCAGGCGATGCCCATGGTCAAGTTGCTGTGGCAGCGTGAGACCGAGGGCAAAGTGTTCGATAGCCCTGAACGCAAGGCCGCACTCGACAAGGCGTTACGCGAGAAAATCAGGCTGATCCGCGACCCCTCGATCCGCAAGCACTACGGCGAAGACGTCAAGGAAATGCGATGGCAGCTGTTCCGCGGCGGCCGCGACAGCGGCGGCTACCAGAAGCGGGGCGGCAAAAGCGGCGGCTTCCGCGACGGCGCCCGCGCGCCTTGGAAGCCGGGCAAAGGCTTTGGCCCGATCCCGCAGCCGCGGGCAACCACCCGGGCCTCACTGGTGGCGGGCGCGGATGATGAATCTTTTGCCAGCATGCGCGAGGCAGTGATCCTGGCAACAGCCATCACCACGCCGGACGTGATCCCGGAATTCGAAACCAGCCTGGAACGCTTGCAATGCGCAGACCCGGATCTGGCGGCGCTGCGCGACATGGTTCTGCGCCATGGCATCGACGCACCAGACCGGCTGCGCGAGGAAATTGACTGGTCTTTGGGGCCCCATGCCCTTGAAAACCTCTTTGCCCTTCGCCATGTCGCAATCATCCCCTGCCTGCGCAAACCCGGCGATGCCGAACTGGCCAGCATGACCCTGGCCGAAGAGCTCGCAAAACTCGAAGCGCGGCGCGGGCTGGACGCGGAACTGGCGGAAGCCGAAGAGGATTTGGACGGCCTTGCAGACGAGGCGCTGACCTGGCGGCTGCGGCAGGCAGCGGAAGCCAAGAACAAGGCGGTGCGCAGCGAAAATGAGGATAAGGCAACCTATGATGTGGGCAAGAACGGCGCGCGGCTCAACCGGGATGAGCGCGACGCTTTCGGTGCCCTTTTGGACCGGATCGGCTTCTCCGAAAAGTAAGTCGCAGGGTGATTCTGCGTTTTGCTAAGGAAGAGCACAGGAAAATTGGGTAAACGGGGTGACGAATCAGATGATCGCGCTAATGATTCGCGTCAGCGAATCATCCCCCGCAGCCCCTGATATGGAGCAATGAATGGCCGCCAAAGACACCGACGACCGCAAACCTGACGATCAGGACGCCGAAATCTCCCTCGACATGAGCCAGGCTCAGGTCAAGAAGATGATCGCGGAGGCCCGCGAGAAAGGCTACATCACCTACGATCAGCTCAATCAGGTTCTGCCGCCGGATCAGGTCAGCTCGGAACAGATCGAAGACGTGATGTCGATGCTCAGCGAGATGGGCATCAATATCATCGAGGACGAAGAGGCCGAGGAAGAAGAGAACAAGGGCACCACCGACCTTGTGACCACCGAAGGCCCGCGCGAGGTTGCGCTGGCCGGCGCCCAGACCGAGAAGCTGGACCGCACCGACGACCCGGTGCGCATGTACCTGCGCGAGATGGGCTCGGTGGAACTGCTGTCCCGCGAAGGCGAGATCGCGATTGCGAAGCGCATCGAAGCGGGCCGCAACACGATGATCCTGGGGCTGTGTGAAAGCCCGCTGACCTTCCAGGCGATCACCATCTGGCACGACGAACTTCTATCCGAGGATATTCTCCTGCGCGACGTCATCGACCTGGAAGCCACCTTTGGCAACCAGATGGACGAGGACGGCGAGGAAGAAGAGCCGGTTGTCGATACCTCCGCCGTGGCGGCTGCCAAGCCGGCCAAGGACGAAGGCCCGGAGCTGGATGCCGATGGCAACCCGATTTCAAAAGACGACGACGATGATGACGACGACGAACAGGCCAACATGTCGCTGGCTGCGATGGAGGCTGCGCTCAAAGACCGGGTGCTGGTCACGCTGGAGCGGATCTCCACCGACTTCGCCGAACTCAGCGAAATGCAGGACAGCCGGATTTCGGCAACCCTGAACGAGGACGGCTCCTTCAGCGCCGACGACGAAGCGCGCTATCAGTCGCTGCGTTCGGAAATCGTCGAGCTGGTGAACGGTCTGCACCTGCACAACAACCGTATCGAGGCGCTGATCGACCAGCTGTATGGCATCAACCGGCGCGTCATGCAGATCGACAGCTCGATGGTGAAGCTGGCTGACCAGGCCCGCATCAACCGCCGCGAGTTCATCGACGCCTACCGCGGCCGTGAACTGGACCCGAACTGGCTGGCGGAAATGGGCGAAAAGCCCGGCCGCGGCTGGCAGATGTTCATCGAACGCTCCACCGACAAGGTGGAAGAACTGCGCGCCGACATGGCCCAGGTGGGCCAGTATGTCGGTCTGGACATCTCGGAATTCCGCCGCATCGTGCAGCAGGT
>JBFOLS010000011.1:0-2850 GCA_040830225.1 Leisingera sp. | reverse complement strand
CGTCCGCTGTTTCAGCTTCAATGACGCCGCCAGTGATTGATTTGATTTCAGCCCGAAGACCGTTCCTGATGCCGCTTTCCGGGTCCGTGATCCGGAACCGCACCTGGTCGCCTTCAGCCATGCCACGGGCCTCGCGCTCATAGGCCACAAGCGCCTTTCCAAGCTCCCGCTGATTGAACCTCGCAGCGAGGGGCAGGGTAGTCAGGACACCGGTTTCCTCATGCTCCAAAGTCAGCTTGTTGCCCCTGTGATCGGCTTCCCGGACCACATGGAGGTCGTTCTTTCTGAGGCCGTATTTCTTGCTTGTCGCCACGGACATGACGACATCGCCGGGTGCGTAACTGCGAGCGTCGGCCAGCATTGCTTCGGTGAGCTGGCGGTTCAGCAGGCCGTTCACCTTGACCTCCTCGGAGGCGATGCGGCCTTCCTGCCGGAGGCCGTCCCGCACCGCCTCGTTGATCTCCGCGCGGGCAGCGTTGGTGAGGGCGAGGATCCGGGTTCCTTGCCGCTCTGCCGGAGTGAGCGCCAGGAACCTTTCAGCTGCCTCTTGCCGGGGATCGTCGACCTTCAGAACATTGTCTTCCATGCGGTTGAAGGCTGCCGTGATTTCCCCGCGGATGGAGTGATAGACGGCTGCCTTCAGATCATCATCCCGCTGGCGGCGGATCTCGTCCATGACCGCCGTCCGCATCCCGGCTTTCTGCATCTGGGCAAAGGGCTGACCAGCCGCGACCGCGTCGAGCTGCTGCGTGTCGCCCACGAAGACGACGCGGGGGGCGCCGGTGCGCTCGGCGTAATCCATGAAGCTGCGCATGTCCTGGGCGGACACCATCGAGGCTTCATCGACCACGAGGATGGTCCTGCTGTTGTCCACGTCCTGAGGGTGGTGGCGCTCAGCGGTAGTGATCTTGGCGAGGGTTTCCGCACTGCCAAGAACACTGGCGAGTTCCCGCACGGCCTGGTGGCTGGGGGCAAAGCCCTTCACCTCATAACCGCTCTGACCGGCGTAGTGAGCCATGCGTTCCATCATGAAGGTTTTGCCGGTGCCCGCGTAGCCCTGGATGCCGGTATAGCGGCCATTGCCGGTCAGAGCGGTTTCGATTGAAGAACGCTGGCCGTCTGTGAGGCTGCGGACAACATTCAGTTTGCGGGCCAAAAAGCTATCACTACTCCGTCCCGCTTCGGAAGTAAGGGTGAGACCGTCTGATTTTTCGGCTTTCCGCCAGGTGGTCAGAATGGAGCGTTCCAGTTCCACAGACGCTTTGTCGGTCAGGATCTGCCCGTCCCCGCCGCTTTCGAAGAGCCGTCCTGCCTTGATCTGGCGGTTGATTTCCGCATCCACCGCCTTGAAGTCTGAGCGGTATGCGAAGTGCATTGCCGCCACCGTGAGATCTGCCCGGCTGTAGGCGGATTCCCGTTCGCTGATATGCGCGATGGCGCGATCCACAGCCAGTGCGGGGTCAGTCGGCACGCGGGTCACGGCTGCCTTGCTGGTCAGTAATGACCTGGCCTTTTCGAACATGCCAACCGGCTGGCCGGGCTCCGCAACGGGGGCGATCGGGCGCTGCCGATCAAGCGGCACCACAGGCTGCGGCGCAGCGTGCCCCATCCGGCCGAGGTCCAGCTGGTCCCGGCTGAGCCCGGCAGCCAGCGCATCCGCGCGCCAGGTTTCCCGCAATGCATCCCGGTCGATTTCCTTGTGCTTGGCTGCACGGGTGGCGAGTGCTGCCTTGCTGGCGTTATCGGCCGTATATTCGACGCCTTTCTGTTCAATTGCCTGCAAAATTTCCTGCCGCCGCTTGGAAAAGGCTTCAGTTACCTCCTGCGGAATTCCGGAGATATTCACCTCTCCGTATTTTCCGCGCTCCGTGGCAATTCCAAGATCCGCCATCCGGTTCTCGAAATCGGAGCGGTAGATCTCTGTAATGATCTTTCGGTTTTTGTAGACGGCGTCATTCCGGAGTGCCGAAAATCCGCCGTTTTCGTTTTTCACCATGTTTGCAATGACCGCATGGCTGTGCAAATTCGGATCCAGTGCACGGGACGTATCGTGCCGGTAAATTCCGGCAATGATGCCTTCCCCGTTCTTCGTGACGATTTCCCCGTCCTGCTGGAAGCGCGTTTTAATGAACCGCTCTTCCACCACAGCCATAGCCGCGCGCACCGCGGCATCATGGGCGTCTATGATGCGCGTATCACCGATCACCAAAGCTGCCACGGAGGCCGACTTGGAAGCGGAAAACGTGAGGTCGAGCCCGGGACGGTGCTGCCGTTCGCCGTCCACATAGCGGCCCATCAGCTTTCCGTCTGGAGCCAGGCCTTCGAGCAGCTGCGCGAACTGTTTGTCATCGGCATAGCCGGTCAGGCCGTTTTCTTCTGCCGCCTTGCCGAACCAGGCGGCTGCCTTTTCGCCTTCCTCGGTTCCCGCTTTGTAATAGCCTTCCTGTTTGTAATAGCCGCTGGCCGCTGCCCCGGCCGAGACGGTAGATATCGACATCATGTCACTTCACTCCCCGGATGGCGGTTTCCATCGCCAGCAGTGTGCTGGCGGCGGATTTCCTGGCTGGAGGCTCCAGCGCGTGTTCCGGCCGGTTGGGTGTTTTCCTGTCCGGCTGGGTGCGGCCAACGGCGGGGGACGCCCGAATCGTGGCGGGCGGGCGCTGGCCGGCCGTTTTCCTCGCCGGTACCCCCACCCTGGGCCGGGTCCCCCGCGGCCCTCTCCGCGGCGCGCCGTCCCCCCGTCCGGCCGGCGCGGGGGGCGCTGGCGGCTCCCCCTGCCCCCTCAACGTGGTGGCTGCGTAACACGCTTCGGCGGTCGGCCTGCTCGCGCTCTGCCTCCCCTCCTGTGTG
>JBFOLS010000010.1:0-3742 GCA_040830225.1 Leisingera sp. | reverse complement strand
GGCTTCCGCATTGGCCCGGACATGGCGCAGGACATGGTGTCGCTCGGCGCCCGGATCAAAGCCGCCGCGCGGGAACAACTGCCGGTTCAGCATCCGGAAACACCGGCTTTCAACAGCATTGATTTTCTGATGTTCACCGATGATGTGGATCCTGACCAGGGCATCTACCGCAACGCTACCATCATGCCGCCTGGCCGGGTTGACCGCTCGCCGTGCGGCACTGGCACTGCCGCCCGGCTGGCGGTGATGCAGGCCAAAGGGCAAGCCTTGACCGGACAGGAATTCAGGATGCGTTCCACCATCAATTCGGAATTCACAGCTTCGATTCTGGGCACGGATGAAATCGGCGGCCGCCCCTGTATCCTGCCGCGCCTGTCGGGGCGGGCCTGGATCTACGCAACCATGCAGCTGGGTGCTGATCCGAGCGATCCTTATCCGCTCGGCTACACGATGGCGGACACTTGGGGCACTGAAATCGAGCATGTGATCCCGGGCCTTTAGAAACCCGTCTTTGACGGCGCACACTTTCCTCCCCTGACTGGACTGGCCGCCCTGCGCGCCGGTCTTTTTTTGGCTGGCGCTGCTGGGAAATGCGTGTCTGTTCTGTTATTTAAAAGGGCTATTATATGCAATTATACCCGCGATTTCCTCTCCTATCCTTTCTTCAGAGCCGCCGCTTCCGGCGCTTCTTGGAACCTGAAACGGGAGGAAAATCATGTTCTCAAACCTCAACCGCCGCACGGTTTTGGGCGCTGCCGCCGCCGCTGCAATGAGCATCACCGGCCTTGCTGCCTCGGCTGAAACCACCCTGCGGCTGTCGCATCTGTCGCCGCCGGAAAGCGATATGGACAAATGGGCGCATGAGTTCGCCTCCCGTGTCGCAACCGAAACCGACGGCCGGATCGACGTCCGTATCTTCCCGGCCAGCCAGCTGGGCGATTGGGAGGAGGTCTACGAGCAGCTCAGCCAAGGCTCGGTTGATCTGGCAATCCAGTCGGTCTCCACCAAATTCGACTCCCGCCTGGCGCTGACCTGGTTCCCCTACACCGCAGTTGATTATGACAGCGCCAAGGACGCCTGGAACACCGGCGGCTTCCTGTTCAACATCGTCAACGGCCTGATCGAGCCGCAGCAGATCCAGGCGCTGGCGCCTTATGCCTTCGGCCTCGGCGGCGTGGCCGTGGGCAAGCCGGTGGCCGATCCAAAGAACCCTGATGCCGATCACAGCGACCTGAAAATCCGGGTCTGGCCGTCGGGCGTCGGCACCCACAAGCCGCTGTTGGAGCGCCTCGGCTATTCCACCACCACAATGCCTTGGGCCGAGCTTTACACCGGCGTGCAGACCGGCGTGATCGACGGCATGGTCGGCGGGGTGCCGGAGAACGCGGTGCGCGATTGGAACGGCGTGGTCGATACCTGGCTGCAGCTGAATGACCATTTCGAAATCAACTGGCTCCTGGGTTCGGCCTTTTCCATGGCGAACCTGTCCGACGAAGACCGTGCTGCGATTTCCAAGGTTGCAGCGGAACTGGCCACCGAGCGCTTTGACGCGGTTGAGGCTGCCGACAACGGCTATCTGCAGCAACTGCGCGATGCCGGTGTGACCGTGGTCACCTATTCCAAGGACGAGATCGAAACCATGGCCGCCGCCGTGCGCGCCGATGCCTGGCCGCAGATGAAGCCCGAGATCGGCGACGAGCTCTATGAGCTGATCCAGAGCCACTACGGCAAGTAACCAGAAATGACCCCGGAGGGCGCCACGCCCTCCGGACCGCCCGCGCGGGAGGGACCCATGCTTCAAGAACGGCAAACCCAAATCCAAAACCCGGTCTGGCAGCTCAAGCTGAAGATCCAGCGCCTGGTGATGTTCGTTACCAGCATCGCCTTCACCATTGCGGTCTTCCTGCAGGTGGTGTCGCGCTATCTGTTCAATTACTCGCTGTTCGGCATCGAGGAATTTGCAAGCTTCGCCGGCGTCACCATGTATTTCGTGGGCTCCGCCTATGCCACGCAGGAGCGCAGCCATATCTCCGCCAGCCTGGTCGACACCATCTTTGGCGAAGGCCGCATCACCGCCGGCGTGCATGCCTTTACCCGGCTGCTGGCTGCGGTGCTGACGATCTACATCCTGCTGGTGATGTGGGACCTTCTGGTCTTCACCGAACGCATGAACACCAAATCGACCGAGCTCAGGGTCCCGATGATCTGGATCTACGGCACCATGTTCGCGGGCCTGATCCTCACCGCCTTCTACTTCCTGCTCGAATTCTACGACAGCTTGCGCGCCACCATCTGGCACACGCCCGCTGAGGAGACTGCAAAATGAGCACCCTGATCCTGATGGATGTCGCCCTTCTGGTGACGCTGATGATCCTCGGCGTGCCGGTGGCTATGACTTTTGTCGCCGCTGCTGCCTTCCTGATCATCTTCGGCGATTACAACTCCACGACCTTCCTGATCACCTCCGGCTATTCCAAGGTCTCCTCGGTGGTGCTGCTGGCGATCCCGCTTTACATCCTGGCAGGCGGCATCATGACCCAGGGCGGCATCGCCAAGCGTCTGCTGGATCTGGCCGACAGCATCCTGGGCCGCTACCGCTCGGGGCTTGGCGTGGTCACCGTGATTACCACCGCCATTTTCGGCGCCATCTCCGGCATGGCCTCCTCCGCCGTCGCCGCCATCGGCTCCATCGCCATCCCGCGCATGGTCGAGCAGGGCTACGACCGCGGCTATGCCACCTCGCTGGTCAGCTGCTCGGCGGTGCTGGCGCTGCTGATCCCGCCAAGCGCTACCATGATCCTGTATGGCTGGGTCACCGGCACTTCGATCGCCGCCAGTTTCCTGGCGCCGCTGATCCCCGCGCTGATCCTGATCGCGCTGTTTTCCTTCTGGAACATGATGCTGACCCGCAAGATGGACATTACCACCGCCGAGCCGCAGCCCTTTAACGTGCAGATGAAAACCGTCTTCCAGCGCTCCCGCGAGGCCGGCTTCGGGCTGGCGATGCCGATGATCATCCTCGGCTTCATCTACGGCGGCATCACCACGCCGACCGAGGCCGCTGCCGTGGCCGTGGTCTATGCCCTGCCGGTCGCCTTCCTGATCTACAAGGAGCTTACCTTCAAATCCTTCTACGACGTGGTCTGGAAGTCCGCCCAGGTGACAGCCGTGCTGATGCTGGTGATCTTCACCGCCAACATGCTGGCCCGCGTGCTGACGTTGGAGGAGGTGCCACAGCAGATCCTCACCTCGATGCTGGCGGTCTCGGAAAACCCGATCATCCTGCTGCTGCTGGTCAACGCCTTCCTCTTGATGATCGGCATGTTCATGGAGGACGTTTCCGGCATCCTGCTGGCCGCGCCGCTCCTGTTGCCGGTGGTGACTGAGGCCGGTGTTCACCCTGTCCATTTCGCCGCCATCATCGGCGTCAATCTCGGCATGGGGCTGATCACGCCACCCACGGCCCCGATCCTCTATTTCGGCACCCTGATCGGTCAGACAACGCTTGCCAAAGTGGTGAAGCCCACCCTGGTCTTTGTGTTCCTCGCCTATTTCCCGGTGGTGATGCTGACCACTTTCATTCCGTCTCTGGCGCTGTGGTTGCCGGAACTGATCACCGGGCTTTGACAGATAGGAGAGACCTCATGAAACTGCGTATCCTGGTTCCTGTCGATGTGGAGGAACCCCGCTCCTGGACCGGCGTTCTGCCTGAACTGCGCCAGCACGCCAAGGGGAACGAGAT
>JBFOLS010000009.1:0-3576 GCA_040830225.1 Leisingera sp. | reverse complement strand
TCTATATCCGCCACTCGGCCAACATTGCCCGGCTGCGCGCGGGCACCGAGCCGCGGATCGGCCAGAAGTGAGCCCCGAAACAGTCAAAGGCGGGCTGGATGCGTTTGTGGCCGCCTTTGACGCGCTGCCGCCGGGCGGTTTCACGGGAGCTGCCGGCGGGGGCAAAATACACGGTGAACCGGGAAGAACCAGCCGGCGGCAAGGCCCAGAAACTGGGGGCGCGCGAGCTGGGCGGCACCGATTACATCAGCCGCAACCGTTGCCGGCTGGGATCCGGCGCGCTGCTGAAGCCCTGCGAAATGCCCGAGGAGAAAGTGATCCGCTTCGTGCTGGCGCTGAAGGTTACGGGATAAGCCGCTCCAAGGCCCTGCCATTGGCCCAGGTGCCGTGCAACTCGCCGCTGGGCATCCGCACATAGACCACCGGATGGGTCTGGCCCCAATCGACCCAGACCACGTCGCCGTTGCGCGAGCCGCTGCCGGAATAGCTCTGCCCGGCAATGCTCCATTGCATCTGCACGCTGCCGCCGTTGTCCTGGATCTGCACCGTGCCGGTGTAGCTGCTGCCGTCGGGATTGCGCCCCTCGGCCCGGTAAATGCCGCTGACGCTTTGGGCGAAAGCCGGGGGCGCTGCCGCCGCGAAAGCAGCCGCCAATGCACCGAGCACAGCCCGGCGGGTGGAAAAAGAACCTGTCATCCTGGCCTCCGTTTTGCCTGCTGCCATAGTGGCCGGCGGTTCGCCGCCTGTCACCCGTTCTGCGCAGGAATGCACAGGCTTTTGCAGCCCTGCGCACATTCAAATTGAGTTGTTTTGAACGTGAACACCTGCCTCTCCACATCGGTGCCGTGACCCGCAGCATACCGCGGCACACATGGTGAAACACCGGCCGGGCAAGCAATTCGGAACACCCTGGCCGGGAATTGAAAGGACGGGACCCATGAACAAAGTAAAGGCACTGATCAGCGGTGTGGCTCTGTCGGTTGCGATGGCAACCTCGGCACTGGCGGCGGGCGTTGAGATCAACGCATCCTCCACCGGCCTGGCAATGCAGGGCTATGACCCGGTCGCGTATTTCACGGACGGTGCCCCTGCAAAGGGCAGCTATAAAATCACAACTGTTTTCAATGACGCAACCTACCGCTTCGCCTCGGAAGAGCACAAAGCGGCCTTTGAGAAGAATCCCGAAGCCTACCTGCCGGCCTACGGCGGCTACTGCGCCTTTGGCACTGCAATGGGCTTCAAGTTCGACGGCGATCCGAACCACTGGAAGATCGTCGACAACACCCTGTACCTGAACCTGTCGCAGGACATCCAGGAACGCTGGGAAGGCGACATCCCGGGCTTTGTGCAGAACGCCAACGCCAATTGGGAAGACATCGCCGACAAGACCCCGGCCGAACTGCAGGCGCAGTAAGGCATTAGCCGCCACTCACATGCGAACAGCCGGCGGCAGGGAAACTTGCCGCCGGTTTTCTTTCTGGCACGCTGCCTTATTCCTTGGCGATGCGCTCCAGCAACTCGGCCGTCCGCTTGGTGTTATGGTGAACGCCCAGGAAGAGATACAGTATCCCAACCATCATCGTGATGTAGATTGTCCCGCCCACCAGCAACGCAATAGCGGCAGCCGCGCCGCCCTGGACCGGATCGTTGAACACTACGACTGCACCAACCGCAACGGCAGCAAACAGCAGCGCCGTGAACAAGCCCACGAGCTTTTCGAACAATCCAATAAACAAGTTCCGCATTATTACTCCTCTAAGCTGAAGATCCAGCCACTTTGCAAACTCCTGCGCGAGTTGCAACGTTTCAGCGGGTCAGACAACCTGGCTTGACACGACTCGGGTTTTCCATTTTTCTGTCATTACAGAAATTTCAGGATGCCGTGATGAAACTGACCCCCGCGATGCAGAGCTTTATCCTTCACTGGGGCGAGATGGGCACCCGCTGGGGGGTGAACCGTTCCGTCGCGCAGATCCATGCGCTGCTGCATATCGCCGCTGATCCGATGACCGCGGATGAGATTTGCGAGGTGCTGGGGCTGGCGCGCTCCAACGTCTCCAACGGGCTGAAGGAACTGCAGGCGCAAGGGCTGGTAAAAGTAAGCCGCCAGCTCGGCGACCGGCGCGATCACTTCACCTCAATCCGCGACATGTTCGACTTGGTTGATGCGGTGATTGCGGCGCGGCGCGAGCGCGAGTTTGCCCCGACCCTGCGCGCCTTGGACGCGGTGATGCAGGAGGCCGAAAGCGACAGCACCCCCAAGGCGGTCAAGGAGCGGATGGGCGAGACCCTGCGGGTGATGCGGATGTTCGACGACTGGTACATGGACTTCTCCCGCCTGCCCCGGTCTGTGCATTTGGCAATGCTGAAGCTGGGCGCCAAGGTGGCCCGGTTCCTGCCCGGCGGAAAACAGACGGAGTAAGTACGGGCCATCAGCGGCCCTGGTTGGAAAAAATTTTGCGAGGTAATTTCTCTCATGACAGAAATAACTGCAGAAAATGGAAGAGTTCTGTTTCCCAATGCCCAAGCCGAGAGGCACCTGATTGACCCGGTTGCCTTCGGGGTCGCCATGGCCGGCGGGCCGCTGCTTGTCGGAGTATTGGGCTTCCCGCTGATCCTTCCGGCTATCGCCATGGCGTTTGGCGGCCCGGTTTATCTGGCTGTTGGCGTGCCAGTGATGCTGATCGTCATGCCTTCTCATAGGTATTCCGCAAGCGGCTGGGCAGGTTTGGCCCTAGTTGTGCATGCCGCATTGTTTCTGACCATCCTGATCCTGTCTGAAACCATAGTCGCCTCTACGGAATGGCCTGCCGTCTTCTTCATATTCGGACTGATCTTCGCACCGCTTTGGGGCGCGGTAAGCGGCCAGCTTTACCGCTGGCTCGAGCGCGATTTCTACAAACAGACCATTTGACCTGGAAAGGAACACATCATGCTGATCGAAATCGGAATCTACCTGGGGCTTGGCGTGCTGATGCTGCTGGCGATGGCACTGATGATCCTGCGGATAGGAACCTTGCTGGGCGACTGCCCGCAGTCCGGACGCGCTGCCAAGGCAGGGGCAGTCACTATCGCCACCGGCTATGCCATGGTGGGGCTTGGCGGTGTCATCCTGATCGGTGCGGCGATCCCGATGCTGGAGATGGAACTTCTTGGCCTGCTGCCCGCGCTTGGCCTGGCAGCGATCTGCCTGGGGCTCGGTTTCTCTCACGCGGTTGCAACTCTGCGGGCGGTGGTCCGCGAAGCGCTGCAAGGCGCCCAGCCCAAGCTGCAAGCCCGCGCCTCCGAACCGGAATCGCAAGACGCGGCTGAACAGCCTGCGTGAACCTCCCGCCGCAAAGGAAACCGTCATGCACCAGCCTGTTTCCCTTGAATCGGCGCCCCGCAATGTGGACTGGCGGGACCTGCTGCCGGTCAGCCGCCTGCAGCGCTGGGGGGAACTTACCTTGCCGCTGCCCTGGCTGGCGCTGTCCTGGGGTCTCTATGCCTCTCCCCTATGGCCGCTTGGAGCGGGTGCCAGCTTCATGTTCTTCCTCTGCGCGCTGCGGCTGAACCATGAGGCGATCCACGGCAATC
>JBFOLS010000008.1:0-3730 GCA_040830225.1 Leisingera sp. | reverse complement strand
GCGTTTCCGAGATTGCTTTGCGCTGCGGCTATGACGACCCGAGCGCCCTGACCCGGGCCTTCAAAGGGGAGTTCGGAACCACGCCGCGGGCACTGCGCAGCAGCTAGCTCTGCTTTGCAATCATCCACTGGTTCAACCGCCACAGCCCCCAGGCCAGCGGGATCGCGGCCAGACCGCCGATGACATAGGCCAGCGGCTCATCGGCAAAGGATTCGAACATCTGCGTATAGCCGTGAATCGCAGCAAAGGTCAGCGCCGCATTGAACAGCCCGCGCTGGTGCTTCTGCGCTGCCCAGAAGATCACCACCGCCAGCACCGCGGCCCATAGCACCGAATAGGCGCCTTCGGAAATGAATAGCGCACTGTCGCGGAAGGCATCGCGGGCGGTGGAATAGGCCTCCCAGTCTTCGTAGCCATCGCTGTAGCGGCCCGGCCCCCAGACGGTTTCCCCCACGACATCGCCCCAAAGCGAGCCAACCAGGGCACAGAGATTTGCCACGACAAATCCAAGAATTGCCAGAATCCGCAGATGCCGGGCGTCACGCTCCCCCAATTTGGTCGCCCCCCGGACGCAAAGCACGATCAGCAGAACCATCTGCAGGATCGTCAGCGTCGATTCGGGCGAATAGAACACATAGGCCGCATGGAAATAGCTGGTGCCGGTCTCCAGCATCTGGGCAAAGGGCGCTATCGCAAGCGCAGTAACAAAGCGCACATCCACCAGCCAGCCGGCGGCACCCAGCGCGGCGGCATAATAAAGCAGCGCCAGATTCCGCATCGGGGAGCCGATTTCATACTGCTGCAGCAGAAGCTCGATCCCGCCCAGATGCATCGCCAGCCCCATCAGCAGGATCGCCCCCAGCACAAAACCTGCCGACCAGGCCCCGTGCCGCCAGCGCCAGGTGCAGATCAGCGCCACCAGCGCGCCGCCGGGTGTCATCACCCAGCCCGCCATACTCTCATACTTATCGATCAGCTCAATCGAGGCACCGCCCAGCAGCATACCTGCACCGATCAGGGTGGCGGAGTTGCCGAACATCCGCAGCATTTCACCGCCGCGGGCCAGCACCGCCAGCCCGCCGCCCAGCATCAGGATGCCCGTGATAGCCACCGCCAGCGGGTCTGCCAGCCAGAAGATAAACCCGGCCGTTGCTGCAATGATGCCGAAACAGAGGATCGCATTCACCGCCAGCGAGACCATGACCTCGCGCGAGCGTGCTTCGATCCAGCGGGCCTGGTCCGGGGTCAGAACCCCTTCTTCAACCAAAGCGGTTGTATCGGCAATGGCGTGCATCAGCGGTTCCTCACAGCATCCAAAGAGCTTCTGTCAGCATGGACTGGCTTGCAATTTGGCGAAAGGGGAGGATTTCCCGACGTCACACCTTAGGCCTGCTCGGCACCCAGGCATAGCCGTTTTCACACAGGATATAGGCCTCGCGCAGACCGTGCGGCTTGTCTGTTGGCTCTTGCAGAATGGTGAAACCCTCCGCCGCTGCCCGTGCCGCTGCTTCATCGGGGTCGGTATCGTACAACCGGATCTCGATGCCAGCACCGCGCGGCGGATTTTCCTGCAAAAGATTGAGCAATGGGTTTTCCGCGTAGGTGCCATCGCTATGTAACTGGAACACCTGGCTGCCATAGGTGACAATGGCAAAATCCTTGGTTACCTGATGGCCTTTCACGCCAAAAACAGTCTCTAAAAAGGCGATTTCCGCAAGAACATCGCGCACAAGAATATTCAGCCCGATCCCGCGCAGGGAACGCCCCAAGCTGTCGCCGTCTACCGTTTCATAATCCATGCTGTCAGCTTCCGGCGAAAGGAGGCATCCCGCAAGGCAAAAACGGCAGGGTCTTGCTGCTTGCCGGCATAGGTTGTGAAGATTTCGCAACGCAGCGCCAAAGCCCTTGAACTCCGCTGCGCAATCATAACAATTGGAATATGTCAGAGCAGATATTCCCCAGCTGGCCCGAATCCGCCCCGAAATTGATTGAAGTTGCTGCCGGACGTGCGCCTGCTGATGTGGTGATCCGACAAGGGATCTGGGTCAACGTCCACACCCGGGAGCAGCTGCCAAACCATGATATCGCCATTGCCGAAGGCCGCATTGCTTATGTCGGGCCGGATGCCTCTTATTGCACCGGGCCGGACACACAAATCATCGAGGCGAACGGCCGTTATATGATCCCGGGCCTGTGCGACGCGCATATGCACATTGAGTCCGGCATGCTGACACCTGCGGAATTTGCCCGTGCGGTGATCCCGCATGGCACCACCTCAATGTTCACCGACCCGCATGAAATCGCAAATGTGCTTGGCCTGGACGGCGTGCGCTATATGCATGACGAGGCTCTGATGCAGCCGGTCAACATCTTCACCCAGATGCCTTCCTGCGCTCCCTCGGCACCGGGGCTGGAAACCACTGGTCACGAGATCACGCCCGAAGATGTCGAGGAAGCAATGAACTGGCCCGGCATCATCGGCTTGGGCGAGATGATGAACTTCCCGGGCGTTGCCAATGCCGATCCCAAAATGCTGGCCGAAATCGCAGCCACCCAGCGTGCGGGCAAGACCGTGGGCGGCCACTATGCTTCCCCGGACCTGGGTCCGGATTTCGCGGCCTATGTGGCAGGCGGCCCGGCTGATGACCATGAGGGCACCTGCGAGGAGGATGCCATTGCCCGGGTGCGTCAGGGGATGCGCTCGATGATGCGGCTGGGATCGGCCTGGTATGACGTCGAAAGCCAGATCACCGCAGTCACTGAAAAGGGCCTGGACCCGCGCAGTTTCATCCTCTGCACCGATGACTGCCACTCCGGCACCTTGGTCAATGACGGCCACATGAACCGGGTGGTGCGGCACGCAATCGCCTGTGGCTGCGACCCGTTGGTGGCGCTGCAGATGGCGACCATCAACACCGCCACACATTTCGGGCTGGAGCGCGAGATCGGCTCGATCACTCCCGGCCGCCGCGCTGATGTGATCCTGACCTCCAGCCTCACGGAACTGCCCATCGAAGTGGTGATTGCCCGCGGGAAGATCGTGGCGGAATCAGGCTCTATCAAGGTGGATTGCCCTCATTTCGACTGGCCTGCCAGCGCCCGCGGCACGGTGCATCTGGGACATGAACTGGCTGCCCAGGATTTCGAACTCGCCGCACCCGAAGGCGCCAATGCGGTCACTGCCAATGTGATCGGCGCGGTGGAGAACCAGGCTCCAACCAAGGCGCTGCTGGCGGAGCTGCCCGTCAGGGATGGACTGGTCGAAGGCCGCGGCGACGTCTGCCAGATCGCTTTGGTCGAACGGCACCGCGCCACCGGCGGCGTCACCAATGCCTTTGTGTCCGGCTTTGGCTATCAGGGCCGCATGGCAATGGCCTCCACCGTAGCGCATGACAGCCACCACATGATCGTGGTCGGCACCGACCGCGGGCAGATGGCCCTGGCCGCAAACAGGCTGGCCGAAGTCGGCGGCGGCGTCACCCTGTTCCGTGATGGCGAGGAACTGGCGCTGGTCGAACTGCCGATTGCCGGCCTGATGTCCGACAGCCCCGCCACCGAGGTGGCCGCCAAGGCGGAGAAGCTGGGTGAAGCGATGCAAGCCTGCGGCTGCAGCCTGAACAACGCTTACATGCAGCACTCGCTGCTGGCGCTGGTGGTGATCCCGGAACTCAGGATTTCCGACTTGGGCCTTATCGACGTCCGCACATTCCAGAAAATCCCCGTAATCGAG
>JBFOLS010000007.1:0-3348 GCA_040830225.1 Leisingera sp. | reverse complement strand
GGGCGCAGAACAGTGCCCAGCTGGGTGAGCTGACGGCCTATGTGGCGCAGATCTCGGGCTGCACGCTGGCCGGTGCGGCAATGGCAGAACGGGATGGCGGGCTGATCCGGAGGCTGGCGGCACCTGTGCGCTGTTCGTGATTGAGGCCCGGCGGGCTGCGAGGACCTTTGGCCCGGCAAGGCCATGCCGGGCCAAATCCATTTTTCATGCGCAGGCGCTAGTTCGCTTTGCCAAAGCCATTCGCCGCTTCAGGTGCCCAGGTCAGTCAGCAAAACAAAGTTTGTTTCTGTCCAGATCCCTCACATAAGCGGAGAACCGCGGGCCGCGCTGGCCCGGTTCTCCCGCGCAGGTGCCGCCCAGTTCAATCGCCTTTTCATAAAGGCGTGTGACCTCGGCAGGCGACCCGGCGCTGAACCCCACCATTGTTCCGTTGCCATTGGACGCCGGGTCCCCGTCAAACGGAAGTGCGGTGGCAAAGGCAAAGTCGTCCCGCAGCCAATAGGTCATTCTTTCGGTTGGCTGGACTTTGGCAAATCCGGAGTGCTCAAAAAGGGCGTCGTAAAACTCAACCGAGGCATCCATGTTGTTGGTTCCAACAACGACGTAGTTCATTTTCACAGGCGTTCTCCGCTGCGCTTGGGGTTAGGCCGGCGTTCCGCCTTAGCATGTAACAGGACGGAAGTAGCTGGCGGCTGGCTCATAGAAGGGCTGTACCCTCGGGGCAGTGACAGGGCATGTCAGCAGTCTGACGCCAAAACAGTGTTTTGCTTTCAATGAATAAGGCCCGCCGGATGGCGGGCCTTTCATTGTTCTAAAAAACGCGGCGCTTATTGCGGAATGTCGCCTTCGATGCCTTCGACATAGAAGTTCATGCCGGCCAGGGTGCCGTCATCGGCCACTTCGCCTTCTGCCAGCCAGTCGGAACCGTCCTGCTTTTTCAGCGGGCCGGTGAAAGCGTGGTAGGAGCCGTCAGCCTGTGCATCCTTGATTGCCAGTGCAGCTGCTTTGACGTCAGCCGGAACAGCGTCCGAAATCTCGCCGATGCCCACCATGCCGGCGCCGATGCCGTCCCAGGTGTCCTTGCTCTCCCAGGTGCCGTCCATCACGGCCTTGGTGCGGGCGATGTAATAGGGGGCCCAGTCATCAATGATCGAGGAGACACGCGGCTTCGGCGCGTATTCCGACATGTCGGAGGCCTGGCCGAAGGTGATCACGTTGCCAGCGGCCTGAGCGGCAGCCTGCGGTGCGGTGGAGTCGGTGTGCTGCAGGATCACGTCGGCGCCCTGCTCGATCAGCACCTTGGCGGCGTCGGCTTCCTTGGCCGGGTCGAACCAGGTGAAGGCCCAGACGATCTTGAACTGGACGTCGGGGTTCACTTTCTTGGCGTGGATATAGGCGGAGTTGATGCCGCGGACCACTTCGGGGATCGGGTAGGAGCCGATGTAGCCGATGATGTTGCTTTCGGTCATATGGCCCGCGATGGTGCCCTGCACCGCGCGGCCTTCATAGAAGCGGGCGGAATAGGTCGAGACGTTGTCGGCGCGCTTGTAGCCGGTGGCGTGCTCGAATTTCACGTTCGGGAACTTCTTGGCGACGTTGATGGTCGGGTCCATGTAGCCGAAGGAGGTGGTGAAGATCAGGTCGGCGCCTTCCAGCGCCATCTGGGTCATCACGCGCTCGGCGTCGGGGCCCTCAGCGACGTTTTCGACATAGACGGTTTCGACCTTGTCGCCGAATTCGGCTTCAACCGCTTTGCGGCCCTGGTCGTGCTCATAGGTCCAGCCGCCATCGCCGACGGGTCCCACATAGACAAAGCCCACCTTGGTGGTGTCGGCCGCGGCCGCGCCTGCGGCCAGGCCAAGCGCCACGGCGGCGCTGGTCAGAAGTTTGGTCAGTTTCATTAATTGACTCCCCAGTTTGGATCTTTTGGCCCCGGGCAAGGGGCAGTGAAAAGCCCCCCGCTAGCGGGAGGCATGGAAGTTGCGGCCAAGCGAGGCAGGTGCGCTGCTTTTGTCCGCGGAAAGGATAACAAGCACAATGATTGTAATCAGATAGGGCGACATTGCCAGATACTCGACCGGAATGGCAACGCCTGCTGCCTGCAGATTGAGCTGCACAACGGTGACGCCGCCGAACAGGTAGGCACCCAGCAGTGCGCGCCAGGGTTTCCAGCTGGCAAAGACCACCAGGGCGAGCGCAATCCAGCCGATGCCGGCGGTCATGCCCTCGGTCCATTGCGGCACGCGGATGAGGCTGATGTAGGCGCCGCCAAGGCCCGCGCAGGCACCGCCGAACATGATCGCCATCAGGCGGATCTTCAGCACCTTGTATCCCAGCGCGTGGGCGGCGTCGTGGTTTTCGCCCACCGCGCGCAGCACCAGGCCGAGGCGGGAGTATTTCAGCACCCACCAGACGGCGGCGGTCAGAATGATGCCGAAGTAGAGGATGATGTCATGGCCGAACAGGATCGGGCCGATGACAGGCAAGTCGCTGAGCACCGGGATATGGATGTCGCCCATCTGCGGCGGTTTGATGCCGACATAAGACTGCCCCATCAGCGCCGACAGGCCGAGGCCAAAGAGCGTCAGCGACAGGCCCGAGGCCACCTGGTTTGCCTGGGCAAACTGGGTGAGGATCGCGAACAGGATCGACAGGGCAGCGCCTGCGATGGCGGCGGCAATGAAGCCAAGGAAGGGCGAGCCGCTTTCCACTGCGGTGGCAAACCCTGCGATGGCGCCGACGATCATCATCCCCTCGACGCCGAGGTTCAGCACGCCTGCCTTCTCGACCACCAGTTCACCGATGGCCGCCAGCAGGAGCGGGGTCGCCGCCACCATCAGCGAGGCGATGAGCAGGACCGGGTTGATTGCAGAAAGATCCATATCAGGAAGCCCCCATCAGTTTAGTGCCGGCCAGAGAGCCTGAGATTGAGCCAATCCAGAAACCCGCAAGCGATGCCGCATTGAGGAGGCGTTCACCGGAGCGGCTGATGATGAAGGTCAGAAGAAACCCTCCGAATGGGACACCACCAAGTATTAGAACCAGAACGAGCCCTTCCCACCCCGCGGCCGCAAGGCTCAGAAACTGTGGAAGGTACGACATCGGTGTCATTGCAAGAATGATGAGTGCCAGGAAGCTGATGAATCCGGATTTTGCGAATACGGTAGCAACTTGCTTCATCACGCCACCTCCGGCTTGCCGATTGAGATGCGGAAATTGGTGAGCAGGTCGAAGGCCAGCAGGAAGAACAGCAGCATCCCCTGGAAGACCTGGATCGCCGCGGCGGGCAGCTGCAGGTTCGACTGCGCGATGTCGCCGCCGATATAGGTCAGCGCCATCAGCCCGCCT
>JBFOLS010000006.1:0-4575 GCA_040830225.1 Leisingera sp. | reverse complement strand
TTGCCGACGTGGCCTCAGTGCGGGTCGAAGGTGTTGACCGCAACCGTTCGTATTTTGTGGGCGACAAACCTGCCATGTCGATCCGGGTGGACCGCTCGGATCTGGGGAACGCCATCCGCCTGCAGGGACAGGTGCAGGAGGGGGTCGACGAGATGCAGGCCAGCCTGCCGCAGGGGGTGACAGCGCAGCTGATCCGCACCCGCGCCGAGCGCATCACCGACCGGCTGGATATCCTGGTCGACAACGGGCTGATGGGGCTTGGCCTGGTGCTGTGCCTCTTGTTCCTTTTCCTCAACACCCGGATTGCCTTCTGGGTGGCGATGGGCATCCCGGCGGCGATGTTTGCCGCGGTGGCGCTGATGTATGCCGCAGGCATCACCATCAATATGATCAGCCTCTTTGGCCTCATCATCACTTTGGGCATCGTGGTGGATGATGCCATTGTTGTGGGCGAACACGCCGACTTCCGGGTCAGGCGGCTGGGGGAAAGCCCGGTTCAGGCCGCTGAGAATGCGGCCCGGCGCATGGCGATGCCGGTTTTTGCCGCCACGCTGACCACAATCATCGCCTTTTTCGGCCTCACCCTGGTGGGCGGCTGGTTCGGCACCCTGATCCGCGACATTCCCTTTACCGTGATTGCGGTGCTGGCAGCCTCACTGGCCGAGTGTTTCCTGATCCTGCCCAACCACCTGGCCCATGCGCTGACACATGCGCAGGCACGGCACTGGTACGACTGGCCGAACCGGATGGTGAACCGCGGCTTCCGCTGGCTGCGCGACCATGCCTTCCGCCCTTTGATGAGCCTGATCGTCACCGCCCGCTATGCGGTGCTGGCCGGCGCGCTGGCGATCCTGGCCAGCCAGGCGGCGCTGTTCATCGGCGGCGACGTCAAATGGCGATTCTTCAACGCGCCCGAGCGCGGCTCGGTCACCGGTAATTTCGCCATGGCCGAAGGCGCCACCCGCGCGGACACGCTGGCGATGATGAAGGAAATGCAGCGCGCCACCGAGGCGCTGGGCGCGGAATACCAAGAGCGCTACGGCCTCAACCCGCTGGACTTTGTCATGGCTGAGGTCGGCGGCAATGCGGGCCGCGGCCTGTCCGGGGTTGCTGCAAAAGACAAGGACCTCCTTGGGGGCATCTCGATTGAGCTGATCGATGCCGACCTGCGCCCCTATTCCAGCTTTGCTTTTGTTGCCGAGCTGCAGGAGCGGGTGGCGCGCCACCCGATGGTCGAAACACTTTCCTTCCGCCGCTGGCACACCGGTCCGGACAACGGCGGGCTGGATGTGCAGTTCTTCGGCGCCGGGGTGCTGACGCTGAAAGGCGCGTCGGAAGATCTGAAAACCGCGCTGCTGCGTTTCCCGGAAGCGTCGGCGGTCGAAGACAATCTGGCCTACGACAAGGAGGAGGTGATCCTGGACCTCACCCCTCAGGGCCAGGCGCTGAACTTCACCATCGGCAGCCTCGGCCAGGCACTGAGATCGAGGCTCAATGGCATTGAGGCCGCGACCTATCCGGACGGGCCGCGCAGCGCCGCAATCCGGGTGGAGCTGCCCGAGGGCGAGCTGACGGCGGACTTCCTGGAACGCACCCTGATGCGGGCGCCAAGCGGCATCTATGTGCCGCTGGCCGATATCGTCTCGGTTACCCAGCGCACCGGCTTCTCCACCGTGCGGCGGGAGAACGGTATACGGGTGATCAGCGTGACCGGCGATATCTCCGAAGACGACCCGGCCCGGGCCGAGGCTGTCATGCAGGCGCTGGAAACCGAGATCCTTCCGAAAATCGCCAGCGAGCGGCAGGTGGAATGGCGCCTGGCCGGACTGGCCGAGCAGGAGCAGACCTTCCTGCAGGAAGCGGGCACCGGGCTGATCCTCTGCCTCACCGGCATCTATCTGGTGCTGTCCTGGATCTTTGCCAGCTGGACCCGGCCGCTGGTGGTGATGGCTATTATCCCGTTTGGCCTCGTCGGCACCATATGGGGCCACTACATGTGGGAGGTGCCGCTCTCCATGTTCACCGTGGTCGGCCTGTTGGGCATGACCGGGATCATCATCAACGATTCCATCGTGCTGGTGACCACCATCGACCAGTATGCCAAAGACCGCGGGCTGGTCCCCTCGATCATCGATGCCGCGGCCGACCGGCTGCGTCCGGTGATGCTGACCACGATGACAACGGTGCTGGGGCTGGCGCCCTTGCTGTTTGAACGCTCACAGCAGGCGCAGTTCCTCAAGCCCACGGTGATCACACTGGTCTATGGCCTGGGCTTCGGCATGTTCCTGGTGCTGCTGGTGGTGCCTGCACTGGTGGCGATGCAGCGGGACCTGTCGCGGCCGATGACCTCCCTGCGCCGGGCAGTGCGGCAGGGGGCTGGAGGTTTGCGCTGGCTGGTGCTTGGCGCCGGGCTGCTGCAGCTTGGCTGGCTGGTTCTGACGCTGGGCTGGGCGATGGCCACCGGCGCGCTGCATCCCCTGCTGCGGATGGTGCCGGCGCTGACGGCAATGGAGCCGGTCCGGGCCGGTCTGCTGGCCTGTATCGCGGGTGCCCTGGTTCTGGCGCTGCTGGCTTATCTGGCCGGGGGCGTGGCTTACCGGTTCAATTCGCGCCAGCGGGCCTGAGCCATCCGCGCAACTTCAGCCACTTGATCCAGCAGCTGAACCCCCCGGCTTTCAATCTCTGCGACCGGAATCCACTCGGCCTGCTCGGCATCATCATCCGGAACCGGTGTGCCGCTGATATGCTCGCAAAGAACCACAGTCAGCAGGTACTGGCGTTTCGCCGCGCCTGTTTCACCGCGTGAAATCACATCCACATTGGTGAGATATTCCAGAGGCTTGGCGGTGACACCGGTTTCCTCCTTGAGCTCTCGCGCTGCGGCTTCAAGGGCGGTCTCGCCCATCTCCACATGGCCGCCGGGAAAGCCCCACCAGCCTGCGTTCGGTTCCTTGCCGCGCTGCACCAGGATCACTTGGTCCTGGCCGCTTTGATGTCGGCAGACCACGGCAATGGTGCCCAGCACCGGGCGCGGCGGAGTGTCCGTGCTGCTCATCCGGCGCTGCAGCCCCGGATATCGACAGCGTGGTTCCGCCCAAGCACCGTAATCCGCAGCTGCGAGCGGTCTATGGCATAGGCCTTGCTGTCCGCGGGCAGAAATTCGGTCTCGGCCACCAGAATGCCCCCGTCGCGCCGGGTGCTGGTCTCGCCTGCAAAAAGGCTGGGTGTTCCGGGTTCGATCACCGCCACTTCCTCGCCGCCCGCAGAGGGCATAGAGATGCGGGCAGTGACCTTCATACCATACTCCGTGGGCCGCAGGCTGCAGGAGGCCTGGCGCACGCCGGCTTCCTTGGCCGACCAGGGGCGGCTGGCAAGCGCCGCGGCAATCGCCGGGTTGCGGCCTGCAGAGCTGTCCAGCTGATGGTCAAAGCTCAGCTCGGCCGGTACGCAGACGTCCTTGCACACCCCCAGCTGCATCCGGCCCTTGAGGCGCACCGGCTTGCCGGGCTTCTCCGGAGTGATCTCCACCGGCAGCACCAGCTGATCGAGATAGCCTATGGTGCGGTAGCCGGAGGTCATGAACACTTCGGGAGTGGGCCAGGTGATCGACAGTTCACTGACATTGCGGGCGCCGCGCCAGGAAAAGCTCGGCGGGATGCCGGCATCGCCGGGCGCGCGCCAGTAGGTTTTCCAGCCAGGCTGCAGCGTGACCTTCAAGGCCCCCAGATAAGTGCCGCGTTTGCTGATGCCGCCGTCCAGCACGTCGATCTGCACGATATCGCCATCCGTGGCGCCGGAGAGCGCCGGAGATCCTGCGGTAACGGCGAGCAGAGCGGTCAGGGCGGCCGTGGGGAGTGAAGTTGCCGGTTTCATGCCTTGATACATGCGCCGCAAAGCGGGGTTTGCCAAGTCACGTTCCGGTCATTGTCCGGGAATCCGCTGCTCATCCCCCTGAGTTTGCGGCAATTCTGCCGAAGGCTTTACTGCCCGCGCCTCTTGCGCCCCTTGCGTGCAGCCCGGCGGGGCGTCATGGTGGGGGGAGGCAGCAGAAAGACGGAATTACATGGATCTGACTGGCAAGCTCTTGATTGCAATGCCCGGAATTGGCGACCCAAGGTTTGAACACTCGGTGGTTTTCCTGTGTTCGCACGGGGATGAAGGCGCAATGGGGCTCATCATCAACAAGCCTGCGGATGGAGTGGTGCTTGGCGATCTGCTGGAGCAGCTGGACATGGGCGGCGAAGGCAGCGCGGCGGCGGCCCTGCCAGTGCGGTTCGGCGGGCCGGTCGAGACCCAGCGCGGATTTGTGCTGCACACGCCGGATTACGAATCGGATGTGAGCTCGCTGAAGGTGCCGGGCGGGTTTTCGATGACTGCGACGCTGGATATTCTTGAGGACATCGCCCAGGGGCAGGGGCCTGAGGATCTGCTGGTGCTGCTGGGCTATGCCGGCTGGGGCCCGGGGCAGCTGGAATCGGAGATCGCGATGAACGGCTGGCTGACCGCAGAGGCCGGCCCCGAGCTGGTGTTCGGTCTGGCGGACGACAGCAAATGGGGCGCGGCGCTGAAAACGCT
>JBFOLS010000005.1:0-5649 GCA_040830225.1 Leisingera sp. | reverse complement strand
CAACGAGTGGTCGCGCACGCCGGCGCTGGAGCATATCGCCCCGGCGCTGAACTTCCTGCCGGCCAGGCCAAGCTTTCCGGCGCTGCGGCCGCTGGGGTCCTTGGACCGTATTGCCCATTGCCGGCGGCTGAAGGCAGTGGCACATGGCGTGCACGAGGGGCGGCCTGCCCATATCGCCTCGGACCATTTGCCGGTTTGGGCGGATTTACAGCTTGTTTAATACTCTAGGGGAAGGCCCCGCGCCCGCAGGCGGATTGGCTGCGCCAATGCGCCTTTTTGCGGCCTTGGGCATGGCGCTGCTGCGCAGCGCAAGATCTTCTGCTGAGAAGCCCTTAAGGGCAAATTTTCCCTTAAGGCGCGTGAACGAGTGTGAATTCCGGCAGTGCCGCGTCAAGAGCAAGCCGCGCTGGCGCGCGGTCCCTGCGGGACGCTTGAACCGGCGCTGCCGGAGGTTTTCTAAGTTCTCAGCGGGCGCGCTGTTTGGCGCCGCCGCGGCGCTGGCCGCCCGGTTTGCCGCCCTGGGGTTTGCCCTGCCCGCCGCCGCTGCGGCGCCGGAAACCGCCCGGCTTGCCGCCGGGACCGCCGCGGCGGCCGCCCGGTTTGCCTGCCGGCGCTGCCGGATCCGGCATGGCTTCCCAGGCACGGCCGGAGGCCACGGGGATGGTCAGCTTCATCACTTTTTGGATCGCTTTCAGGTCGTCCATTTCATCCGGCGCGCAGAAGGCAACCGCCTGACCGTCCTTGCCGGCGCGTGCGGTGCGGCCGATGCGGTGGACATAGGCGTCCGGCACATTGGGCAACTCGTAGTTGTAGACGTATTTCACGTCAGGGATATCGAGGCCGCGGGCGGCAACATCGGTGGCGACCAGCACCTTGATCTCACCTGCCTTGAAGGCGGCCAGGGCACGTTCGCGCTGGCCTTGGCTTTTATTGCCGTGGATGGCGGCGGCCGCAAAGCCAGCCTTGTCCAGGGTCTTCATCAGCTTTTCCATGCCCCACTTGGTACGGCCGAACACCAGGGTCCGCTCGTCTGCATGCTCGCCCAAAAGCTCTTTCAGCAGGTTCAGCTTTTCCGCCTTGGCAATGAAATGCACCGACTGGGTGATCTTGTCGGCGGCTTTGCCGGGGGGGGAAACCTCGATCCGCACCGGGCTTTGCAAATAGGAATTGGCGATCTCGTTCATCTGCTTGGGCATGGTGGCAGAGAAGAGCATGGTCTGGCGTTCCGCCGGAATCAGCGCCGCAATCTTGCGGAGCGTATGGATGAAGCCGAGGTCCAGCATCTGGTCGGCCTCGTCCAGCACTAGGAAGTCGCAGGAGCCGAGGTCCAGCGCGCCGCGGTCGAGGATGTCGATCAGCCGGCCAGGGGTGGCGACCAGGATGTCGGTGCCCTTGGCGATGCGGGCGATCTGCGGGTTGATGGAAACGCCGCCGACCACAAGGCCCACTTTCATTGGGGTGCCTTCGGTGAGCCCCTTCAAGGTGTCGGCGATCTGGTTGGCCAGTTCGCGGGTCGGCGCCAGCACCAGGCCGCGCACGGTCATCGCGGCGGGCTTGCGGCCGTATTCCAGCATCCGCGCCACCAGCGGCACACCGAAGGCGGCGGTTTTGCCGGTGCCGGTCTGCGCCAGGCCCAGAACGTCTTTGCCGTTCAGCGCGTGCGGGATGGCGCGGGCCTGGATCGGGGTTGGATCGTTCAGGCCCATGTCCTTGAGACGGGCGAGGAGCTTTTCAGGCAGCCCCATGGTCGAAAATTCAGTCACGTATCATCCTTTCACAGCCCGGCATGCCGCACGGGCCGGATCCACCGCACGGAGCGGCAGTGTCTTGCGGGGCAGGGACCTCGGGCGCGCGCTGGCCGGATGCCAGGCTGCTGGCCTCTGCAATCCCCACGCGTGATTTTGGGAATGGCGGCATATCACTAGACCCCGGGCATTTGGTCATACGCATTTGGCGCGGCCGGTTTTCGGTCTCTGCTCACGCGGCAGGGAGGGATGCCTGTGCGCCACATGGCTGTGGATAAAGCGCATGTCAAGCCAATATCCCTCAGAAACCCGGTTTTCGACGCCATTCGCATCCGTTAAAGAGGTGGACCAGAACTTCACGAGGACACCGATGCCAGAGACGATTATCGCCCGCTGCGAAGCCAAGGGACTGCGCATGACCGGCCAGCGCCGGGTGATTGCCCGGGTGCTTCAGGAAAGCGATGATCATCCGGACGTCGAGGAGCTCTATGCCCGCGCCAGCGCAATGGATGCAGGCATTTCGATCGCCACTGTCTACCGCACCGTGAAGCTGTTCGAAGAGGCGGGTATTCTGGAACGGCTGGAGTTCGGTGACGGGCGCGCGCGCTATGAGGACGCTGAGCGCGAGCATCATGATCACCTGATCGACATGAACACCGGCGAGGTGATCGAGTTCTGCGATCCCGAGATTGAGGCACTGCAGGAGAAGATCGCCCGCAAGCTGGGGTATGAGTTGCGCGGCCACAAGCTGGAGCTGTACGGGGTGCCGCGCAAAGGCGAATAGCCCCCCCCGGCGGAGACCATTTTCCGGGTGCGCCTTCGGCGCGGCGGCTCAATTCATCACTGGCGGTGATATGTATGCTCACTTCTTGTTATGAAAACGGGTCGGAAACAGAGTTGCCCGGCGTCTGGCGGTGATGTCATCTGCCTTGATGGTCCGGTATCCTGCCGGACCGGAACACGGGACGCGCGACATGAACAATCTGCACGGCATTTTGCTGGTCATTGCCTCGATGGCGTTTTTCACGCTTGAAGACATGTTCATCAAGCGCCTGTCCGGCACCATTCCGGTTGGCGAAATCCTGATCTGCCTGGGGTTTGGCTGTGCGCTGATCTTTGCGGTGATGGCGAAGATGCAGGGCAATGCGCTGTTTGCGCCCCGGGCCTGGCGGAAGAAGCCGGTGCTGCGGGCAGGGGCCGAGGCGGTCTCGGCGATGAGCTTTGCCTCGGCGCTGGCGCTGGTGGACATCTCTACCGTGGCGGCCGTGTTCCAGGCGACTCCGCTGGTGATCACCATGGGAGCTGCCCTGTTTCTGGGCGAGGACGTGGGCTGGCGGCGCTGGCTGGCGATTTGCACCGGTTTTGCCGGCGTGCTGCTGATCATCCGGCCCGGGCTGGACGGGTTTGAACCTGCGGCCCTGCTGGTGATTGTTGCCGTCCTTGGCGTGGCTGCGCGCGATTTGCTGACCCGGGTGATGGACAGTGCGGTCCCGTCTTCGGTGGTGAGCTTCCAGGCCTACCTGTCGCTGATCTTGGCGGGCGGTTTGCTGCTGGCCTTTACTCCGGGCGAGGCGCGGATGCTGGAGGGCGGCGAATACGGCATGATGCTGGGCGGCATCGTCTTTGGCGTTATGGGCTATTACGGAATCGTGGTGGCGATGCGGATCGGCGACGCTTCAGCAGTAACGCCTTTCCGTTATACCCGGCTGCTGTTTTCGATCCTGGTCGGGGTTGTCGTCTTTGGTGAGCGGCCTGATACCCTGACCCTGGCGGGAGCTTCGCTGATTATCGGCTCCGGTCTTTACACCTTTGTCCGAGAGCAGCGGCTGGCGCGGCGGGCCCGCCGGGCAGCGGCTGCTGCGGCCTAAGGCAGCGCCCCGCGCTTTTGTCTGATCCTGTTGGCGCAAACAGGGCAATGTTAGCCCTAAACCGCCGCTTTCATGCGTGTTAGCGATAACGATGCCGGTTTACATTCCGGCACCGGCTGGTATGACGCTGGCAACAGAACGCGCCGCTTTCAGGCCCAACCAAGGATGGACAGATGAGCACCATTATCGACATTCACGCCCGTGAAATCCTCGACAGCCGGGGCAACCCGACGGTTGAGGTCGACGTGATCCTGGAAGACGGCACCATGGGCCGTGCAGCGGTGCCCTCGGGCGCTTCGACCGGCGCCTATGAGGCGGTGGAAAAGCGCGACGGCGACAAGAGCCGTTACATGGGCAAGGGCGTGCTGGAAGCGGTTGCGGCCGTGAACGGCGAGATCGCCGAAGAACTTGTCGGCTTTGACGCAACCGAGCAGGTTGCAGTCGACAGCGCGATGATCGAACTGGACGGCACCGAGAACAAGGGCCGCCTGGGCGCCAACGCGATCCTGGGCGTTTCCATGGCCGTGGCGAAGGCTGCTGCCGATTTCACCACCCAGCCGCTCTACCGCTACATTGGCGGCACTTCGGCCCGCGTTCTGCCGGTTCCGATGATGAACATCATCAACGGCGGCGAGCATGCCGACAACCCGATCGACATCCAGGAATTCATGATCATGCCGGTGGCTGCGGACAACATCCGCGAAGCGGTGCGTATGGGTTCCGAGGTGTTCCACACGCTGAAGAAAGAACTGTCGGCTGCCGGCCTCTCCACCGGTATCGGTGACGAAGGCGGCTTTGCCCCGAACATCGGCTCTTCCCGCGAGGCGCTGGACTTCATCCTGAAGTCGATCGAGAAAGCAGGCTACAAGCCCGGCGAAGAGATCTACCTGGCGCTGGATTGCGCGGCGACCGAGTACTACAAGGACGGCAAATACGTCCTGGCGGGCGAAGGCAAAAGCCTGACCTCGGAAGAGAACGCCGACTACCTGGCGGCGCTGGTCAACGACTATCCGATCATCTCGATTGAGGACGGCATGGGTGAAGACGACTGGGACGGCTGGAAGCTGCTGACCGACAAGATCGGCAACAACGTGCAACTGGTGGGCGACGACCTGTTCGTGACCAACCCGGCGCGCCTGGCCGATGGTATCGAGCGTGGCGTGGCCAATTCGATGCTGGTGAAAGTGAACCAGATCGGTTCGCTGACCGAAACCCTGAAGGCCGTCGATATGGCGCACCGCGCCCGCTATACCAATGTGATGTCGCACCGTTCGGGCGAGACCGAGGACGCCACCATCGCCGATCTCGCCGTCGCCACCAACTGCGGCCAGATCAAAACCGGCTCGCTGGCGCGCTCGGACCGGCTCGCAAAATACAACCAGCTGATCCGTATCGAAGAAATGCTGGGTGAAGTGGCCGAATACGCAGGCCGCTCGATCCTGAAGCGCTGATAGCAGCCGCTTGATTAATTCACTGCCGCCCCGCATGGCTGGGGCGCTGCAGCCCCCGGTCCCGGAAAGGGCCGGGGGTTTTCTTAAATGATCAAGCTTTCTGCCTTGCTGCGCTGCAGTTTTATCCTGGGCTGACGGCATCGGCCGCTAGGCCGGAGCAGGCAGCGAACAACCGTGCCTCTTTCGGCAAGGTTACGGGCTGGTGTTGACCTGCATCATTTTCCTGTTCCCCAGAAACGGGCATTCTGCAGCCGTTCCCCTTATGCAGGAGGCCCGTCATGACCTTGGCACGTCTCATTGTTCTTTCACTTATTTCCGCCCAACTGCCGCTTGCAGCCTGCACGCAGTCAGGAACCTACCCTATCAGCGGTGAAGCGTGCGGACCTGATGATCCAGTGCAGCAGCTTGATGCAGGCGATTGCCTGTCTCCTCTGCTCTCCTGAGTCGCAGCCCGGCTAGCGGCCTATTCGTCCGCCATCTCTCCGCTGCCCCCGAAATCCTCCGGGAAGTCCTTGAACTTGGGCACCCCGTCTTTCATTGGCAGAACGGTTTCAGCGTAGTTGACATGCACAGCCGGGGAAAATT
>JBFOLS010000004.1:0-3336 GCA_040830225.1 Leisingera sp. | reverse complement strand
GCGCCCGCATAGCTCCGCTCTTGCACGTGAGGATGCGCTTGCAATAGCAATCCTTCTGGTTTGCCCACTCCGCGTGAAGAACCTCGCCGGGTTGGAATTCGACCGGCATATCCAGCGGCCCGGTGACGGGCGTGTGTTCATTTCCCTCACAGAGGACGACACAAAGACCGGCCGCCCAATTGAATTCGAGCTTCCCCCAGATCTTGTGCGCCTTCTCGATGCCCATCTCGCGACCCGGGTTCCATACATGTGTCCGGCTGGCACTCCCTATCTGTTCCCTCAGCGTTCAGGGAAATGCTCCGTAGATCCTTCCGTTTTGGCAGATCGTATCGCACGGCGGGTCCGCAAAGAGACCGGGCTGACGGTCAACGCTCACCTGTTCCGCCACTTTGCGGTAATGAATTGGCTCGACGCCAACCCAGGCAGCTACGAAGTTGCCCGCCGCTTGCTCGGCCACTCAGAACTCAGCCACACGATCAACATGTATTCCGGCATGGAAGCCAAGTCCGCGACACGCGCCTTCGCCGACCTGATCGACGGGTTAAAGCGAGGCCAGAAATGAGCCTTATCCTCCCCCTCTCCGAATGGCCCGCCGCCGACCAAGACATGTGGAATGCACTGTTTGCGGAGGGCAACCCGCTCGATGATCGAGGCCCCCTCACACACCTTCGAGAGACGACACGCCGCTCGCTCTCCCTTCGGTACGGCCAGTGGCTGAAGTGGTTAGCTGCAACAGAACCGGCCGCGATTGCGTATCCACCGGTCTCACGGGTGTCCCATGACCGCCTGACCGAGTGGATGGCCTCCCTGAACCGCCTGGCGCACATGTCGCGCCTGACGCTGGTGGATGGCGTTCTCCGGGTGACCATGGCTGCAGCGCCCGAACGCGGCTGGTCCCGCGAGACCGAACTCCGCGCCCGCCTCAAGCGCCGGGCTGGGCAGGGCACACAGTTCCGAAAGAAAGGCCGCATTCTTTCCAGCGCTGTATTGCTGGAGGCTGGCCTTCAGCTCTTTGAAGCGTCGGCTGCACGGCCAGACATCTCACTCTTCGCGGCAACCGGCATGCGGGATGGTGCGATGATTGCTCTTCTTGCCCTCATCCCGATGAGGCGCCGTGCCCTTGCCGGCCTCCAACTGGGCTGCTCGGTGATGGTTGATCCTGATCGAATCCTGATTGCCATCCCTGAGGCTCTGAGCAAGACCGGCCTTCCCTGGGAGGCCGAAGTCCCTCCCCAGGCAGCCCCGGCGTTACGCGCTTATATAAATACCGCGCGCCCGGTTCTGGCAGAGCGGGGTAGTCGAACCGTCCCCAATCTCTGGCTTGACCGCAACGGGAACGGTCTCAGCTACGATTACATAGGCCCCCGCATTGCTCAGCAAACATTGCGCATGACAGGCGTTCGCGTGCCTCCCCACTTTTTCCGCGATGCGGCTGCAACTACTCTGTCGAGAAGTTCACCAGAGAGCGCCCGCCTCATTCGCGCTGTCCTCGGGCACAAGGGGTTTGCCACTGCCGAAAAGCACTACATCCATGCACAGACCATTGAGGCCGGACGCGATTATGCCTCACTGGTTTCCAGGCTGAAGGAGGACACCAAGTGACCCGAGCAGTGATTTACGCACGCTTTTCCAGCCAGATCCAGAGCGAGGCTTCGATTGAGGACCAGCAACGGCTCTGCCAGGAGCGGGCAGTCCGCGAAGGATGGCGCACCGTCGACAGCTTCTCCGACCGCGCTATGTCCGGCGCCTCGATGCTGCGCCCCGGCCTTCAGTCTCTGTTCCAGGCGGCACAGGACGGGCAATTCGATATTGTGCTCTCGGAGGCTCTGGACCGGCTCAGCCGCGATCAGGCCGACATTGCCGCAATCTACAAGCGCCTCACCTTCGCCGGAGTGCGCATCGTGACTCTGGCGGAGGGCGAGATCGGCGAGCTGCACGTTGGGCTGAAAGGCACCATGAACCAGCTTTTCCTGAAGGATCTGGCGGACAAAACCCGCCGCGGCCTGCGTGGGCGGGTAGAGGCCGGACGTTCGGGCGGCGGCAACAGCTACGGCTATGACGTGATACGCCGTCTCGGCGCCGATGGCCTGCCCGTGACCGGCGAACGGCGGATCAACGAGATCGAAGCGGCGGTGATCCTGCGAGTATTCGAAGAATTCGCAGCAGGGCATTCCCCCAAAGCCATAGCCAAACGCCTGAACGCCGAGGTCATCCCGGGCCCCCGCGGTAAGCTCTGGCGCGATACCGCAATCCGGGGACACCGCACACGCGGCACCGGGCTCTTGAACAACGAACTCTACATCGGACGCCTGGTGTGGAACCGGCTTCGCTACGTCAAGGATCCGCAGACGGGCAAGCGCGTATCGCGGCTGAATGATCCTGCGGAGTGGATCGTGACAGAAGTTTCTGACTTGCGGATTGTCCCGGACAGCCTCTGGGGCGCAGTCAAAGCCCGCCAGAACGAGATCGATACAGAACCCCGCGTCAAGGCAATCAAAGCCTCAAAATTCTGGGAGAAGCGGAGAAAGCTTCACTTGCTGACCCGCCTTGCCTTCTGCGGAGAATGCGGCGGTCCGCTTGCGTCGGTTGGCCGGGACTACCTGGCATGTTCCGCCGCGCGCAAACTCGGAACCTGCAGCCACAAGAAGTCGGTGCGGCGGGGCGTTCTGGAAGAGACGGTTCTCAACCTCCTTCGCAGCCGGCTGATGCAGCCCGATGCCGTTGCCGAGTTCATTGCCTCTGTCAGCAAGGCGGCGAACAAAGAGGCCTGCACGCAGCAGGAACAGAGAACCCGCATGCAGTCGGAGCGCAATGCTGCAGCCCGCAAGCTTGATGGCCTTCTTGACGCCATTGCGGAAGGGCTCCGCACGCCCGGACTGCAAGCCAAGCTGGAAGGAATTGAGGCCCGGATTACTGAGATGGACGAAGCGTTGTCGGCGCCGCCGCCCTCCCCGGTGCGTATCAACCCCAACCTCTCGGAGATCTACCGCCGGAAGGTCTCGGATCTCTCGGCAACTTTATCGGACCCCGGGATCCGCACTGAAGCGCTGGAGATCCTGCGCGGTCTGATCACGCGCGTGTGCGTGACCCATGGCGAGGACGGTATGACCCTGGAACTGGAAGGCGCACTCACCGCCATGATTGGACTGGCCCAGAACGAACAAAGCCGCCCTGGGGCGGCTTGTTCGGCGAAAGTGGTTGCGGGAGCAGGATTTGAACCTGCGACCTTCAGGTTATGAGCCTGACGAGCTACCTGGCTGCTCCATCCCGCGGCAGGTTTGAAGTCCTACCGCTTCGCTACTTGAGGACTTATGCCCCTTGCTGTTCCCGTTCGGG
>JBFOLS010000003.1:0-3730 GCA_040830225.1 Leisingera sp. | reverse complement strand
AAGTAAGGTCGCGGGTGGTGACGGCCTCGGCTTTGGTCAAGGCATTGAACCAGGCACGGTTGATGCGGGCTTTTTTCAGATCCGGATGAGCGGTCAAAACAAGGGTCTTCATGAGTTTGCCTCTTCAAGCAAGCGGGCAGAGTAATGAGTGATTAGCGGGCGGCCATTGGGCCGGGGTTCAAAACGCCAGTCCTCGCGGACATGGGCTTCGATGGTGCCGCCGCGGAGTGTGCGGGAGCGGAAGGTCACGTAGAAAGACACTGTGCTGCCGCCCACAGTAATACCGGTAACATGGTGCTCCGTCGGGCGTTGAAATGTGTCCAGAACCCCTGCGTACCAGGCGCGAACGCGGGCATGGCCTTCTAGGTTCGGATCCGCGTCCGGCATGTCCCAATCCACGTTCGGATGCAAGTCAGCCAGGAAGGCCTCAACGGGTTCAAGCCGGTCGAAACGTCCGAACCAGTCAGCGATGAAACTGTGCATATCCATTCTTCTCACCACTCAATCGGTTTGCGGTCGCGGAAAAAGCCGCCGGTGGGACCTGCGGCGTCCAAGGACGCCAGCCAGATAGCCGTGTCTGCGCCTTCTTCCGGTGAGCGGCTCGCGCCCATCCCGCCCATGCGGGTCCGGACCCAGCCGGGGCATAGGGCGTTCACTTTGACGGTGTCTGGCAGGGTGCGGGCTGTTGCGACGGTCAGCGCATTCAGAGCCGCCTTGGCAACGCCATAAGCAGCCGGGCCGTTGACGCCGACGGAGAACGCACCCCAGCCGGATGAGACATTGACCACCCAGCCGTAGCCCTGCGCAACCATATGCGGCGTCAGATGGTGCATCAAAAGATAGGGGCCATGCACCATGACGGCGATCGACTGGGCAAAACCCTGCGGATCACCCAGCAGGCTGCCCGATCCAAGGACGCCGGCATTGTTGATCAGCACATCCACCGGCCCGGCCCGCTTCACGGCGCGGGCAATGCTGGCCGGGTCGGCCACATCCAGTTCCACCGCAGTGGCTCCGATCTGTTGCGCCGCCTTCTCACCGGCGGCCAAGCTGCGGGATCCGATCAGAACTTCGTCGCCCTGCCCCGCCAGACTTTTGGCAATCGCCAGCCCGATACCCCGGTTGGCACCTGTTACAAGTGTGCGTTTCACGGCGGTCTCCTTACTTCAGCCTGGCCTGCGCAAGAGCCGGAAGTTCGGCGTTGCCTGTCAGGAACTTGAAGCGGAAGGTGTTGGAGGACAGTTTCCAGCCGTTGTCCTGTGCCAGTTTCAGAACGTAGTCGCCGTAGACAGTCCAAGTGTCGCCGCCCTCGGCATCTGCGATCTGATGCGTTGCAATGACAGAGGTACGCACAGTTGCCTTGGCGCCGGTCACCTCGATTTCAAGCGGCCCAAGTTGATGGTGGGTCACGTCGAAGCCCGGCAGAAAGGCTTTCCAACCATCAAGAATGTCTGCAGGGGGCAGATCCGCACCGGGGCCTGCACCAAAGCTGGAGTAATCGAGATGGAAGGGATTGGTCATCAGTGCCTGGGTGCCATCCCAATCCCGTGCGTCCACTGCGGCAAAGAAACTGTAGACCGCGTTTGTGATCCCTTGGGTTTCGAAGATGCTTGCTGCGGCGGTTGCTTCCACCGGACCGTATTGCGCGCGGAAGAAGGCATTGGCCGCATCCTGGTCCGCGCTGAGGTTGGTGGCCTCGACGATCTGGCCATCCTCGATCCGGTAGACCAGTGCCCAAGTCGTATCCACATTGGGCTTGCCCTCGGCGTTGGACCAGCCGCGGTGAATGTCGACCACATGCGTTTCATCCGCGCCAAAGTAGATCGGGTCGGCCTTGAAACCCGCTGTGCCCAGCTGCGCGAAAAAGTCCATAACTTCCTCGCGGCCCTGTTTGGTGCCGGACAGCGGATGGCGGCCGGGAATATGCCAGCGGACGTTTTCGTCCATGACGGCGGCAATCCCGTCCAAGTCGTTTGCGCCGTAGGCGGCAAAGAAGTCCTGCACAACCCGGATGTTCTCTTCAGGGGTTCCGGCCATGGCTGCGTCTCCGGCGAATAGGGCCGCAGTAAGCGCGGCGGCTTTGGTCAGGGTTTTCATCGGCTGCCCTTTCATGCGTTCAGGAAGTCAGCCACGGCATCGGCCGCCGCTGTGACCGCGTCCTTGCGGTCGTAGAAATCGAACTGGGTCACGTCCTCGCCCAGCCAGAGCTTTTCAAGCGGAGCCTTAGTGCGGGCCTCATAGGCGGCGGCACCGGCAGGCAGGGCGATGGAGGGCGAGCCGACCATCAGCATCGGCTTGGTCAAACGGTCCGCTGAAGCCTGTGCGTCATAGGTCAGCCAGGGTTTCCAGGACGCCGCCGAGAATTTGTTGTCATAGGCCGGGATCAAGCCCCGGTCTTCTTCGGTGTAGTAAGGGGCCTGATACATGACCGCGTTTTCATCGGTGGCGCTGGCTGCCAGCAGAACGGTTTCTGCGGCATCCCCGGCTTCGCTGGCGGCGATCAGATTTGCGGCCATCTCCGCTCCGCCGTAAATTCCCTCAGCCATTTGCGCATCATGCAGCCACGGGGCAACTAGAGCGGCCTTTTGCAGGTGATCGTCGTCCGCCACAGCGGCGGCCATGTAGCCCGACGAGGCACAGATCCCCAGGCCCGAGATGCGGCCTGCATCGACGTCTTGCAGCGTTGCCAGGAAGGCAGCAGCGGTATGGATGTCGGCGGTTTTTGCGGCGGGGTCTTCAACGTAGCGCGGTGTTCCGCCGCTCTCGCCCCAGCCGGTGAAATCAAACGCCAGGGCGGCAAAACCCTTGGCGGCCAGCTCGCGGGCATAGGTGCCGGGCATCTGCTCTTTGACGGTGGTCCAGGCACCGGTCACGATGGCAGCGGGCAGCGGCCCTTCGGCGGTCTCGGGGGTGTATAGCGTGCCCTTCAGAGTGTGGCCGTTGCTGTCAAAGAAAACCGTGCGCTCAGCCACGCCTTTGCACGACGGGGTGTTCTGCAGATTGATAGTGGTCATGGGGTGGTCTCTTCCGGATCAGTGTTGCCGTGATGACGCCAACTTAATCCCTGTCGCATCTTGCGATAATTCCCCACTCTTCTACTTATTTAGTGTATGAAATCTAACAATCACGCTGAAGGAGTCCAAATGCGCCTGCCTCTTGCCACGCTGGAAGTGTTCACCGCCATTGCCCGCCAGGGCAGCCTGCGCGCGGCCGCCGATGTGCTGAACCTCAAACCCTCGACCGTGAGCCATCAGCTGAAAACGCTGGAGGAACAACTGGGCACAGCGCTTTTTATCCGCACTACCCGGTCTGTCAGCCTGACCGAGGCAGCCCGGGCGCCCAGCCGCGGGGCCGGGCCTGCCTTTGACCAGCTGACGGATGCGGTGGAAAGGGCCCGCACGACAGGGCACGCAGCGCGCGGGGCACTCAAGCTGGCGATGGCGGATCATGTCTATGATCTCTACGTGAGCCCGGCCCTTCCTTCCTTTTGCGCCGCCTACCCCGAAATCGAGCTGGAGTTTTGCATCAGCGACGCGCTGACCGACCTTGTGGAAGAGGGGCTGCACGCGGGGTTCCGGATCGGTGACCGGATCGCGCAGGACATGGTGGCGGTCCGCCTGACCCCGCCCATGGCGCTGGCGGTTGTGGGCAGCCCGGACTACCTTGCCCGTCAAGGTGAGCCGGACACCCCCCGCGATCTTCTGCATCACAATTGCATCCGCTATCGCTT
>JBFOLS010000002.1:0-3876 GCA_040830225.1 Leisingera sp. | reverse complement strand
TTGTGGATCCAGAGGTCCCCCGTTCAAGCCGGGGAGGCGGTACCATCCAATCTGAAATGAGCGGACGTGAATGCGGGTCTTCTGACCGGCCATCCGAAAAAGCCGGTCGGCAATGCTTCAAGCAGCCGGCCCGCTGGGACACAGCAGCGCTTGCAGCCTCCCGGCAAACTGCCGGACCGGGTTTAATCAGACGTTGTCGTAGTAGTCGTAGTCGTTGTGGCAGTGCCGTCATCGTCATCAGCCACTACGACGAGGAACAGCGCTCCGGCAATCACTCCGGCTGTTGCTCCAACAGACAGCCCGGTTGCAGGCAGGCTTTGCCCGGTGACCTGGCTCAGTGCCTCTGCACCGGGCGCTTGGCAGGTGACCTGAAGCGAACCGTCTGGCAGGTAACTGGCAGAGATCGGCACGCCGGCACCGCAGGCCAACCGTCGCTTGGCCTCGTCCAGAGCCGGGCTCGGTGCCTGGCTAAAGGCAGGCTGTCCGGCAAGGGCAAGGGGGATAATCAGGGCGGCTGAACGCAAGGCACTGGTACACATAGATTAACAACCTTATGCTTCGGAATAGGTTCAGAGTAGTTAACGGCCTTGCACCGGGCAATATGACAGTGCTGAAAGGTGATTGTTCCGGCAGTTTGCCGCGCAGCAAAACTGCCGCATCCGTATGGTGTCCGGCCTTTTTTGTTTGGAGGAAGAATGTTCAAAGCAGCAGTGAAACGATTGACAGCAGGGGTGTCCTGTCTTGCTGCAGCGGCAGCTCCGGCCCTTGCTCAGAGCCCGGGGGCAATCATCTATACTGTAGTGGTGCCAGCCGGTGAATTCGGTTCTGCAGCCTTCCTGACGCAACTGCTGGGCGCTTTGAGCGCCGCCAAGGCGTTTTGCCGCGCCACGGGTGATTCTGCCCTGCAAGTGGATTGTCTTTCTGAGCGGCTGGAAGGTGCGGCCGCGGGCATCCCCAAAGGCACCGACTACGACGAGGTGCGGGGGGTGCTGCAGGATGCCTCTTCTAAGTTGAAACGGCTGGCCCGTCAAAACAGGGACCCGGAGCGCAGCCGGGTGACTGTTGCCAGCCAGTCCAATCCTTCCGACCGCACAGCGCGTCCTCTCACACCCGTAAATCCCTCGGCTCTGGCCGCGGTGAACCAGCAAGCCGCACTGATCCTGGAGGAAGCAGCCACTGTCCTGCTGCGAAGCGCTGAGGAGGCCCAGGAGCGGCAGACCCAATACGCACAGATCGCAGACGCGATCGATTCCAATAAGGTGCTGCTCAGATCCTGAGCCGCCGTATCAGCGGCGGATCTGCACTTCCTGGCGCAGTTCTCCGCTCTCCCGGTCGAAGATCAGGATGCGGTCATCCTGGCTGACAACGGCAATCCAGTCCCGGGCCAGGGTCACCGCTTCGGCCTCGACCCCGTCGGGCAGGGCGATTTCCGCGGGCAGCGGCGTTTCGCTGGCCTGCAAGCGGATGACAAGCAGCGAGATAATCACTACAAGCCCGCCAATCATCACCACGGTCAGCGTGGTCACCAGCCGCCGCAGGAACCGGATCTGCGGCGGTTCTTGTTGGATTTCGGTCTCGGAAGGATCAGTCATGGGCAGCCGCCGGATTGAGTTTGTCATCGCGGAAAACCCGCCTAAGCGGCTTGATAAAGCGGTTTCGCGCGATGTGCCAGAGGAGGCATCGCTGTCGCGCACCCGTTTGGCCCGGCTGATCGAAGAGGGCGCGCTGACGGTGGATGGCGCTGTGGTGCAGGATGCCAAGGCAAAGGTCGAGACCGGCGCGCAGATTGCGATCGAGGTGGAAGAGGCCGAAGACAGCCATATCGGCCCCGAGGACATCCCGCTGGAGATCGTTTTTGAGGACGATGACCTGATTGTCATCAACAAGCCTGCGGGCATGGTGGTGCATCCGGCGCCAGGTTCGCCTTCGGGCACTTTGGTCAACGCGCTGCTGCATCATTTTGGCGGAAATCTATCCGGCGTCGGAGGCGTCAAACGCCCGGGCATCGTGCACCGCATTGACAAGGAGACCAGCGGCCTATTGGTCGTCGCCAAATCAGACGCCGCCCATCAGGGGCTGGCGGCGCAGTTCGAGAAGCACACGGTGGAGCGCTATTACCAGGCCGTCTGCTATGGAGTGCCGGACGGCAACGACCCGCGCCTGCGAGGCGTGAAGGGGGCAAGCTTTGAGCCCGGCAACATCCTGAAACTCACCACCCAACTGGCACGCCACAAGACCGACCGGCAGAAACAGGCGGTGCTGTTTCAGGGCGGCCGCCATGCGGTGACCCGCGCACGCATCTGCGAGGGGTTCGGCAACCCGGCCTGCGCGGCGCTGATCGAATGCTGGCTGGAGACCGGCCGCACCCACCAGATCCGGGTGCACATGGCCCATGCCGGCCACGGGCTGGTGGGCGATCCCACCTATGGCGGCCGCCGCAAACTGCCTGCCAAGGCGCTGAGCGAGACAGCGCAGGCGGCTGTGCGCGATTTCCCGCGGCAGGCGCTGCATGCCGCCGTGCTGGGGTTCGAGCATCCGGTCACCGGTGAAGACCTGCGTTTCGAGGCCCCGCTGCCCCGGGATATGGCCGGTTTGCTGGCCGCTTTGCGCCAGTAAATTACCAGCAAATAGGCGTGTTCTCCCTTGTGATGCAATTCACAGACGGTCCGCGCCCGGCTAACATAAAAGAATTCCTTAAGCGGTCCTTGAAAAGGATTTAGCGCTAACCCATATGCGCTAATGTTAAGTCCTTATACATTTGGGAGGGACACTTTAAATGGCGAATTATGCAAACCTGCCTGCCCCGACGCCCGAAGGCGGCCTGAACCGGTATCTCCAGGAAATCCGCAAGTTTCCGCTGCTGGAGCCGGAAGAGGAATACATGCTGGCCAAGCGCTGGGTAGAGGAGCAGGACGCAAAGTCTGCGCATAAGATGGTGACGTCCCACCTGCGGCTCGCGGCCAAGATCGCCATGGGCTACCGCGGCTATGGTTTGCCGCAGGCAGAAGTGATTTCTGAGGCAAATGTCGGCTTGATGCAGGCGGTGAAACGCTTTGACCCGGAAAAGGGCTTCCGTCTGGCGACTTATGCCATGTGGTGGATCCGCGCCTCTATCCAGGAATACATCCTGCGTTCCTGGTCGCTGGTGAAGCTGGGCACCACCTCGGCGCAAAAGAAGCTGTTCTTCAACCTGCGCAAGGCGAAGGCCCGCATTGGTGCCCTGGAAGACGGCGACCTGCGCCCCGAGAACGTCAAGCGGATCGCAACTGACCTTGGCGTGACCGAGGATGAGGTGATCTCGATGAACCGCCGCATGTCCGGCGGTGATGCATCGCTGAATGCCACGGTTGGTTCCGAGGGCGAGGGCACCATGCAGTGGCAGGACTGGCTCGAGGACGAGGACGCAGACCAGGCCGGCGATTATGAGGCGCGTGATGAGTTGGAAGCCCGCCGCGAGCTTCTGACGGCTGCACTGGACGTGCTGAATGACCGCGAGAAGGATATTCTCACCCAGCGCCGTCTGATGGACCAGGTGGTGACTCTGGAAGAGCTCAGCACGCAATATAACGTTAGCCGTGAACGGATCCGCCAGATCGAGGTGCGGGCGTTTGAAAAACTGCAGAAGAAGATGCGCGAGCTGGCAATGGAAAAGGGAATGCTGACCAGCGCTTGATCCCTGCGCTTTCGGTCATTGCAAAGGCGGTGCGCTGCACCGCCTTTTTTTGTGCTCAGGTTCTGCCGGAGGTGCGGACGGTGATGCTGGCTTTACGGCAGTGCTGCAGACCCATTGTTTCGCGCGCGAAACATTGGGGCAGAACGGTTGACCTGAAAGGCTGGCGGAAGCTGGCGGAAAAACCTGTCTAGCGCGGGCCTGGC
>JBFOLS010000001.1:0-2330 GCA_040830225.1 Leisingera sp. | reverse complement strand
TTACCGCGACGAAGAGACCCTGAAACCGGTGCAGTATTACTTCAAGGCTCCCGAAGGGCTGCAGGACCGCTTGGTGATTGCCGTCGACCCGATGCTCGCAACCGGCAACAGCTCGGCCGCCGCTATCGACCTGCTGAAAGAGGCCGGGGCCAACAATATCCGCTTCCTCTGCCTGCTGGCGGCGCCCGAAGGCGTTGAACGTATGAAGGAAGCGCACCCGGATGTTCCGATCGTTACCGCCTCGCTGGATCGCCAGCTGAATGAAAAAGGCTACATCCTGCCTGGTCTCGGCGATGCCGGAGACCGGATGTTCGGTACCAAGTGAGGCATGCTTGCCAAGGCGCCGGCGGGTGCCTTGGCGTCCTCGTCCAGGCTTCCTGGCGATAGGCGCGAATTGGTTTCAATTGGCGCAAAAATTGCCGGAAAGCCGCCTTATTGTTGCCACGGAATCTTTACTCACAGGCCGGATTCGGGCATCCTGCACCCATATTTCGTGGGGCGCAGGAATGAAAATAACTAGAATTATTGCACTGGCCATCATCACGGGGACAATGGGCGCAGCGGGTGTACAGGCACAAACCCTGCGTGAAACCAGTCCTCCAGCGGAGTTCCCGCCTGCCTCCTTCAAGGGTAAGCAGTATGTGGACAGCCGCGGCTGTATCTATATCCGCGCGGGCATTGATGGCAATGTCACTTGGGTGCCGCGGGTGAACCGCTCGCGCAAGCAGATCTGCGGCTTTCAGCCGACCAAAGTGGCAGGGGCGACCCGGCAGCAGCAGACGGCGCCTGCGCCTGAGCTGATCACGCTGGAGCCAAGCCAGCAGCCTGCCCAGACCACTGCAGCCAAACCGGCCCCTGCTGCGGCCAAACCGGCGGCCTCCAGCACCCCGCCCAAGGTTGTGACCACAGCCAAGCCGCGCCGCACGCAGCAAACCACCACTGCAGCCCCTGCTCCGGCAGCGCCGGCGCCCAAGCCCGCGGTCAAGAAAGTGGTGCGCGTCGCGCCGAAACCAGCTCCTGCTCCGGTCCCGGCTGCGCCTGCTGCGGGCACTGCTGCCAGCGGCTGCGAAGGCCTCTCGGACATCAGCCGCAAGTACACCAACACCACCGGTGTGCGCTGCGGGCCGCAATCCTCTTCCCCCGTTACTTACGGCGGGCAGGGCGGTGAGCCGCATTCCTCGCTGCGGCTGACGCCGAACACGCGGGTGGTGCAGACGCATATTTACCAGGACCGCCGTCTCAGCAACAGTTTCACGGTGCCCGAGGGCTACCGTCCGGTCTGGAATGACGGCCGCCTGAACCCGCAGCGGGCCGAGCGCACAGTGCGCCCGGCCGTGCTGACCAGCTTTGCCCAGGCACCGGCAGGGTACCAGATGGTTGAGCGCGCAGATGGCCGCATGAACCCGATGCGCGGCGTGCGCACCCCGGAAGGGGATGCGCAGATGGCTCAGATCTGGACCAACGGTGTGCCGCGGCGGCTGGTGGAGCTGCCATTGGACCGCCCCACGGTCAGGCTGCAGCGGGAAGCCCGCCGCAGCCCGGCTGAAGCCGAACCTGCGGGGCTGCGGCTCTCGACCCGCTCTGCACCCGATGCCCGGGCACCAGAACAGGTTGCTGCCCCCGCGCGGTATGTGCGGGCAGCGACTTATGCAGATGCCGCCGAGGCCAAGGCTGCTGCCCGTAAACTGGCGGCTACCGGCCTGCCGGTGCGTCTGGGAACGGTCAGCCGCAAGGGACAGCCTTACAAAGTTGTTCTGGCTGGCCCGTTCCAGGATCCGGGCCTATCCTCTGCAGCTTTGGCCAAGGTCCGGAATGCTGGGTTCAGCGGCGCGAAACTTAGCAAGTGAAGCCGCGCGGATCACTTGAAAGGCCGGGTCTCCCCGGCCTTTTTTACGTCCAGACCCTTGCGCGGATTGTCTTGTTCCCGCTTATCCGGCCTTGCAGGTAAAGGTGATGGCGGACAAGGGCATTTTCAGCGGCGGCGGGCCAAAGCTGTCGTGCAGGGCCTTCAGAATGGCCTCCGCCACGGCATCCGGGCTGATGCTTCCGCGGGTGCGGATCTCCTCGATCATCGGGTTTCCATAGACCAGAGCTGCAGCAAAGGCCTCGGGCTGTTCGATAATCTTGGTCAGTCCGGCCGTCTCGTGGCTGACGCTGGCCCAGCCGGCGGCCTCCAGATCTTTTGCCACCATCTGAGGGTCGCCATAGTGGAACGGCACCTTGTAAAACCCGGGCGGATCTTCCGGAAAGAACTCAGCTGCGACCTTGTCGGCAATCCTGGCAAAGGGGTTTTTCGCCATCGGTTCCCAGACATTGAAGACATAATGCCC